>JALZUF010000200.1 GCA_023301785.1 Alphaproteobacteria bacterium
CAATCGGCGTTAAAATTTCACGATCTAACCAGTTTGCAAATAAACGGTGATCATCAGGCTGAAGGCCGTAATACTCATCCAAGCTCAAATAAGTAAATTCATTGATCTTATTGTTCTTTTGATAAGCCTTAACCATCTCCTCGTAGAAGGGAAGTGGGGTGTTACCAGTGGGAAGAGTTATAAGGCTGTCCTTGTTATTCGCTACAAAATTTTCAAAAAATTCTACGGACTTTATGGCAAAGTCATTGGTGTCGGTGGCTTCTATAATCTTCATGTTAAGTTCTCTGGTTAATTTCTTGATACTATTAAACATTTTGTGTAAACATTATGTTCAATTTTTTCAAGAGTTAATAAACATACTTAGTGGTAAATATAATGCAGAATAAAGTTTTTTTAGGGATTGATTACGGTGGCACAAAAACTGAAATAATCGCCCTTGATAGTGAAAATGGTAAAGAACTTTACCGTAAGCGCATACCGACAGTCTTAAACGACTATAATAAGACCCTAGAAAACTTTAAAGCGTTGATCGACGAGGCTGAAGAAAGTCTTGGCTGTAAGGGTACTGTCGGTGTCGGTATTCCAGGTATTGTTGAGCCAGAGACAGGGCACGTTAAAAATTCAGGTGTCGTAAGAATTGATGGAAAGCCTTTTCAAAAAGATTTAGAAAGCATCCTTGAACGCGAGATTATTGTTAAAAATGATGCAGACTGCTTCGTTGTTTCTGAATGTATTGATGGTGCTGGACAGGATGTTAAAACTGTCTTTGGCGCAATCATTGGAACGGGCTGTGGCGGCGCATTATTTATAAACGGTGAAGTTGTGAATGGTGCCAATAACATTACAGGCGAGTGGTGCTGTAATCCATTACCGCGTCCAAGGATTTATGTGCCGAAGATACCAAAAAACAACTTTGATAAATTCGAGGCAGGCGAAGAATATCCTTATTACACAGAGGATGAAGATTGGAACGAATATCCAGGTCCTGTCTGTTATTGCGGAAAACGTGGATGCCAAGAGCTTTGGATATCTGGCACAGGTTTTAAGCAAGATTACATGCGCGTCACAGGAGATGATGTTTCAACACATGATATTATTGCCAACATGAAAAAGGGCGAACCAAAGTCTGTTGCGGCCTTCGATCGATATGTTGACCGCTTGGCACGAAGCTTGGCAAACGTTATCAATCTTATTGATCCTGATGTCATCGTATTAGGCGGCGGTATGAGCAACGTCAGCGAGCTTTACACATTAGTCCCAGAAGCTTTGAAGCAATACGTATTCTCAGAAGTTATTCGTACAAAAATAGTACCGCCACGCCATGGTGATTCATCGGGTGTCCGCGGTGCCGCATGGTTGTGGAATAATGGATAAAATCCTTTTAAATCCTCACTATAATTTTGACGACCCTAACAATATTACCTGTCAGGCAGAGGTGGCGGCTTATGATGCTGCCTTTACAAACAAAGACGAAGCGGCATTACTTGACGCTGAAAAGTTAGCTTTAAAGGGAGCTTCTGGTTACGCAATAGGCGTGAGCGTTGAATCTCCGTGGGGTGAGAACAAAGTATTGTCCGCGCAAACAGGCGAGGGTGGTCAAGACGTTGTTAAAAAAGAAATTACTGTAAAGCCGGGGTTTATGCTGTCATTGCAACGTCACCGTGGTCGTAAAGAGCTTTGGGAAGTCAAAAGTGGAACTTTAACGGTCATTAGTGATGGCGAGCGTATTGAAGTGAACGCTGGAGACCACATCTCTTTACCAAAGGGAAACGTGCATTGTATGAATAATGTGCATGATACCCCTGTCACCGTGGTTGAAACACAAACTGGCTTTTGCCGAGAGGCTGATAACGTTCGCCTTGTTGATTTTAACGGACGCCCAACAATACCTCTTGCAACAGCAACAGAAGCGCGTTCGGCGATTTTATACGCAGAAATGCACCAAGAAATTGAAAAAAAGTTTGGCTGTGACATAAAGCCGGCAGTAATGTTAACTACATCTGAATATAGACAAATTGTTGAGGAGTTAAAAACCGCATGAGTAAGTCCACAGTAAGATTAGGTATAGATTTTGGCGGTACAAAGACCGAAATCATTGCCCTAGATGGTAGTAACGGAAAAGAGCTTTTTAGAAAGCGTATCCCAACCATTAAAGACAGCTATGAAAAAACTCTTGAAAACTTTAAGTCACTTGTTGATGAGGCCGAGGCCAGCCTTCAGCAAAAAGGAACCATTGGCGTTGGTATGCCAGGTTCGATTTCAGATGATAACCAGCTGGTAAAAAATTCAAATGCTGTTTGGATGAATGGCCAACCCTTTCAAATAGACCTTGAAAAGCTGCTTGGTCGAGAAGTTCGTATGCACAATGATGCAAACTGCTTTGCTGTCTCTGAGGCCATTGATGGGGCAGGGCAAGGGGCTCATATTGTCTTCGGCTCAATTATTGGAACGGGCTGTGGCGGCGGTTTAGTCGTCGATGGCAAGCCGGTAAAAGGTATAAATGGTGTAGCGGGAGAGTGGGGGCACAACCCACTGCCGAAGCCGCGCGTTTATACACCGAAAAAAATTAAAAACAAATTCTCTAGCGAATTTACAGAAACGTGGGATTACCCCTTTATGACAGATGACGAGTCTTGGAATGAGTATCCAGGCCCAGTTTGCTATTGTGGTCAGCGTAATTGCCAAGAGCTTTGGTTATCTGGCACTGGCTTCAAAAGAGATTATCAACACGTGACAGGCGAAGAAATTTCAACACATGATATTATTACCAATATGCGCAATGGTGAGCCTAAGGCCGTTGCCGCTTTTGATCGTTATGTTGATCGCTTAGCAAGAGCTTATGGTGTGCTTATCAACCTTGTTGATCCAGATGTGATTGTCTTGGGTGGTGGTATGAGTAACGTTACAGCCATATATGAAGAAGTACCCAAAATTTGGCATAAATATATCACTTCAGACACTGTGCACACAGAATTAAAAGCGCCACTACACGGAGACTCATCGGGTGTGCGCGGCGCGGCGTGGCTTTGGAATGATTGATTTTTTTTATACAGCGTAGCGCGTTTACGCGCCTGAGCTAAGAAAAATAAAATGGAGGCACGAAGCGGAATCGAACCGCTGTACGGGGAGTTGCAGTCCCCTGCATGACCACTCTGCCATCGCGCCTGAATGCTGTATCAGCAAAGAATGTATGTTCTACTATATTAAAGAGGGCTTTAGCAAGTGATAACGCATGAAAGATTTTCTTTTTATCGCTGGAAAAACAGGCCATAATCAGATAATTAAAATATCAAAGATCACACTTATCACAAAGAGACACCAATGGCGCAGACTCAATCCCACTTTAAAACAGCAAGACAATCAATGATTGATAGTCAAATCCACCCTATGGGGGTGGTATCGGAACGCTTGCTACAAGCCTTCTCCGACGTGCCACGAGAAATTTTTGTGCCAGAAGACAAGCGCGGTATTTGTTATTGTGATGAAGATATCAAAATATCACCAACGCGCTACCTGATGGAGCCTGCAGTATTGGGGCGTATGATACAAGCACTGGAACTAAAACCAGAAGACGTCGTTCTTACAATTGGCTCGGGTGTTGGTTATAACGCGGCAATTCTGTCTAAGCTTGTCACAACTGTTGTGGCACTGGAAGAAGAGCGTGAACTTATCGATCAAGCCCAAGCCAGTTGGGATCAGATGTCATACTGTAATGTTGTGGCTGTTATTGGCCCACAGATAGAGGGCGCGCC
>JALZUF010000201.1 GCA_023301785.1 Alphaproteobacteria bacterium
TCGCCAACTTTCATCGGTGTGTTTGAGAGCAATTCTATGCGTGGCTTGGGGCCTTGTAGGTCTGTGTCCCAATCAAGCGGTTCAGCGAATAAATCGCCATCACTGTCAATTTTTGTGATTTTGATCATGGTCACGGCAGGGAGCTGGTTTGGTACGCTATAGGCTTGTTTTTCCCCGCGAACGATTTTGCCATCTTCTTCTAGTTGTTTGAGATATCCTTTTAAGAGTCTGCGATCATCTCCTTTAAAGCCAAATGCTTTTACGATGTCGCGCTTAGATTGGGGGGTATCGCTATCAGCAATATGTTTGTAGATTTCGTTTATATGGGGAAATGTCATGAATTGATTGTAGCGGCTCTTTCTGTTATTTCTCAATGTATAATTACACAAAAGGGTATTCCATGCAGAAAATTGTTGGTCAAGACGTTAAGGGTTCTAGGGTATTGGTAACGGGGGCGGCAGGCTTTATTGGCTTTCATCTGGTGCGTCAACTTTGTGAGAGTGGAGCAGAGGTGCTGGGCTATGATAATGTTAATGATTATTATTATATTAGTTTGAAAGAAGCGCGTCTTAAAGAGTTGGAAGAATTAGAAAATTTCACTTTTATTAAAGCTGATTTAGAAGATCAAGAAGCCATGGAACAAGCGTTTGCAGATTTCCAACCAGTATTCGTTATCCATTTGGCGGCGCAGGCAGGCGTGCGCTATTCTATTGATCAGCCACGCGCGTATCTAAATAGCAATTTAGTTGGATTTTTAAATATTTTAGAGTGTTGCCGTCATAATAAAATCAAGCACTTAGTCTTTGCTTCGTCCTCATCTGTTTATGGTGCGAATACGAAAATGCCTTTTTCTGAAAGTGATAAGGTCGATCACCCAGTGAGCCTTTATGGGGCAACGAAAAAATCAAATGAGCTGATGGCGCATAGTTATGCGCATTTATATGACATCCCATGTACGGGTTTACGCTTTTTTACCGTTTATGGCCCATGGGGGCGTCCAGATATGGCGTATTTTAAGTTCGCGAATAAGATCATGCAGGGTGAAGCCATTGACGTATATAACCATGGTGATATGAAACGGGACTTTACTTATATTGATGACATCGTCGATGGCATTATTCGATCTACGGAACATATTCCGAGCGGTAACGATACGAGTGGCGTGGATAAAGGCGAGGCTTACAATAGTAACGCACCGTACCGTATTTATAATATTGGCAATAATAATCCTGAAAATTTGATGGATATGATTGGTTATTTGGAAGAGGCTTTAGGAAAGAAAGCTGAAGTCAATATGTTGCCAATGCAGGCTGGAGACGTGCCTTCAACTTATGCAAATATCGATACATTGAGTAGCGATACAGGGTATAAACCGACGACGGATCTTAAAACAGGCTTAAAGAAATTCGCCGTTTGGTACAGTGAGTTTTATCGTTAAGATTTCTTGGCTGCTTTTTTCGCGGCTTTACTTGAGCCTTTTTTTACAACGTTTTTAGTTGTCGCTTTTGGCTTTGTAGGCTTCTTTTTTGTGGCTTTCTTTTTAGTCGCTTTCTTTTTCGCGGGGGCTTTGCCTGCTGCTTTTGCGGCGGCTTTAGCTTCCTTAGCGGCTTCTTTCGCAGCGTCGCGTTCTTTTTTCTTGGCGATTAAATCAACGGCGCGGTTCATACCAATGGTCATCACGTCTTCATCTTTGGGGATGGAAGCGAATTTACCGTCGTGCATAACGAAGGGGCCAAAGCGGCCAATACCCGCCTTCATCATTTTTCCACTTTCAGGGTGCTCTCCAATATCACGCGGTAGGGCGAGAAGGGCTACAGCCTTTTCAAAGGTAACATCAGCAATGGCAAGCTCGGCAGGGAGGCCCTGACGTTTTGGACGTTTCACGGGGCGTTTCGGGATTTTCTTTTCAGGAATATCTTTTTTCTTTTCTTTGGCCTTCGCGACACGTTTTTCGTAACGCACTTCATAAGCGGCAACTTTTTCATCGTAAAGCGCTTTTTCTTCTGCCGTTTCTGGCGGAGCATCAATTTGGACATACGCGCCATAAGGACCACGGCGTAAGGAGACCTGACGACCATTATCTGGATGCGCGCCGAGTTCTTTTGGCTCGTTGGCAAGCTCTGCGCCTTCGCCATCTGCGCCAGATAGAAGAGGGCGCGTAAATTTACATTCTGGGTAATCGGAACAGCCGATAAAGGCGCCGAATTTACCGAGTTTCAACGAAAGTTCACCTTTTTTACAAGCAGGGCATTCGCGGCGTGGGCTTCCGTCTTCACGTTCAGGGAAGAAGTGAACGCCGAGTTCTTCGTTAAGGTAATCAATAACTTCTGTGATTGTAAGCGGTTTTGCATCGTCAACATTCTTGGAGAAATCTATCCAGAATTGACGCAAAGCTTCGCGCCATGCGGTATGACCCGCGGCGATGGCATCAAGTTCTTCTTCTAAGTTTGCGGTGAAGTCATAATCCATGTAACGCGCAAAGAATTTCTTGAGGAAGGCAGTCACAAGGCGACCACGATCTTCGGGAACGAAACGTTTGCGATCCATAATCACATAGTTACGGTCACGTAAAACTTGTAGAACGGAGGCGTAAGTTGAAGGACGACCGATGCCGAGTTCTTCCATTGTTTTCACTAAAGAGGCTTCTGTGAAACGTGGTGGTGGCTGTGTGAAATGTTGGTTCTCACGGACCTCCATTGTTTTAATGCTGTCACCTTCTGCTAGTGGCGGTAAAATACGGTCAGCATCATCTGTATTTTCTTCAGCATCTTCGTCTTTTTCTTCAATATACAAAGTGAGGAACCCGTCAAATCCAATGACAGAGCCGTTTGCGCGCAATACAACGTCACTTGTACCATCGGACATATCAACGGCGACTTGATCCATGATGGCGTTCTCCATTTGAGAGGCCATGGTACGTTTCCAAATCAACTCATAAAGACGCTTGGCATCATATTCCATGTTAATGTCTTTAGGCAACTTGCTGAGGTCTGTTGGACGGATCGCTTCGTGCGCCTCTTGCGCATTCTTGGCTTTTGATTTGTAGAGGCGCGGGGCGGAGGGCAAATATTTATCGCCATAATCCTTTTTAATGATACTACGCGCTTGATCAACGGCGTCTTTGGAAAGAGTTGTGCCGTCCGTTCTCATGTAAGTAATAAGCCCAGCTTCGTAGAGTTGTTGTGCATTACGCATCGTTTGGGAAGCGGACATCCCCAATTTACGAGAGCCTTCCATTTGCATAGAGGAGGTAATAAACGGTGCATAAGGACTACGTTTTTTCTGTTTCTTATCAACTTTTTGGACTTTTAAATCTTTTGATTTAATGCGGGTTGCGGCTTTATTGCTTTCGGCTTCGCTACCAATATCTAACTTACCAAGTTTGTTGCCTGATAATGTTGTCAGGCGTGCCGTGAAGGGCGCACCGTCTTTTGAATGAAGCAATGTTTCGAGTGACCAGTATTCTTGAGGGTCAAACTTTTCTATCTCGGCCTCACGTTCGCAAATTAAGCGAAGTGCAACAGATTGAACACGCCCTGCGGAGCGTGATCCTGGTAATTTACGCCACAAAATTGGTGAGATATTAAAGCCCACTAAATAATCAAGAGCGCGGCGTGCCATATAGGCATCAATTAAGTCTTGGTCGAGTTTACGCGCCTGACCAAATGCTTCTTGAACGGCAGTTTTTGTAATTTCGTTGAAGGCAACACGGTGAATGTCTTTGCCTTTGAGTAATTTTGCGTCTTCTAATATTTCATTAATATGCCATGAAATTGCCTCTCCCTCACGGTCGGGGTCGGTTGCGAGCCAAACAGTGTCAGCAGCTTTGACAAGTTTTTTGATATCGGAGACATTTTTCTTAGCACGATCGCCCAGTTGCCAAACCATTTTAAAATCTTCATCAGGCAAGACAGAGCCGTCTTTGTTTACCAAATCACGGACGTGACCATAGGACGCAATCACGGCATAATCAGAGCCAAGATACTTGTTAATGGTCTTCGCCTTTGCAGGGGACTCAACGATTACTACGTTTGATGCGCTCATATTTACCTACTCATCTATAAGGACGACACGGTTGCCGGGTAAGCGTTGGAGGCGTCCAGATAATTCCATTTCCAACAATGCCATTTGCATTGAAGCCACAGACAAATGACAGGTTCTGGACAATTCGTCAACACCCACAGGCATTTGTGACAAATTCTGTAAAAGCATTTCTTTGATATCAGCGTTTGTTTTTGGGTCTTCTTCAAAAGGGATAACGTTTGATTCTAGCGCGGTTTGGGGCGGATTATCAAAGAGTGTATTCTGCGAGAAGTTTTCAATATTTTGTAATATATCTTGGGCTTTGGTGGCAAGCATCGCCCCATCTTGAATGAGTTTATTGGGGCCTGTGGCGCGAGGATCTGCAGGGTAGCCTGGGATAGCATAGACGTCACGCCCTTGATCCCCTGCCATGCGTGCCGTAATTAGGGAACCTGACTTTATGGAGGCTTCAACAACGATCACGCCTGTTGAGAGACCAGAGACAATGCGGTTTCTTTTAGGGAAGAGGCGGGCGGCAGGCTCCATGCCAAGTGGGCTTTCGGCGATAACGAGGCCTTGCTGACATATAGTTTCATATAACTTTTGATTTTCACGAGGGTAGACAACGTCTATACCGCCAGCAACAACCGCGATGGTGCCAGTTTGAAGCGCACCTTCATGGGCGGCTGTATCAATACCGCGTGCGAGACCAGAGGCTATGACTTGTCCTTCTTGTCCTAAATCTTTGGCAAGTTTCGTGGCGAATTTTTTGCCGTTTAAGGATGCGTTTCTGGCACCAACCATGGCTAAGCACGGGCAGCGTGTTAAGGATAAATCACCGATATAAGAAAAGATAGGTGGGGCATCATCTGTGGCGGCGAGTGAGATGGGGTAGGTGTCTTCGCCAGCACAGACCATATTGCCGCCTAGTTTTTGTAGGGCGCGATATTCTTTTTCAATATATTTTTGGTCTGGTGCGCGTAAAGGTTTTTTGCGGCCGCTGTTTTTTGCAAGCTCGGGGAGAGCGTCAAGGGCGTTGGCGGCAGTGCCGTACATTTCAAGAAGTTTATAAAAAGTGACGGGGCCGATATTTTCGGTACGGCTCAGGCGGAGCCAATCTAGTTTCTCAGTATCGGAGAATATTGTTTTTTGATTGGCTGGACGAAGACTCATGTTTCTTTTTTATCCTGCGCATCATTTTTCTTTTTGCCGATCTTGGGTTCTTGGCCAGCGAATAAGCGTTTGATATTTTCGCGGTGTTTTAAATACACAATAGCGGCAATGAGGGCGCAAGTGGCGGATAGGTTTGGATCATGGTATATGTGATGTGAAATTACAGGTGTTAATCCAACGGCAATAAGCGCAGCTAAGGACGAAATACGAAAGGCAAGTGCGGATAAGAACCAAATCCCACAAGCGGCCAAACCGACAGGCCATGCGAGAGCCAAGAGCGTTCCCAATGTGGTGGCAACGCCCTTGCCACCTTTAAATTTGAGCCAGATGGGGTAGCAGTGACCAATGATGGCCCCAAGGCCAGCGAGCATCATGGCATTAAAGTTTGCGGAGTAAGGTTGGTTTTCTACAGCGATTGTAGCTAAGGGAGTTGCATAATATATGATTAGAACTGCTATTGCGCCTTTGCCGCTGTCAAGTAACAGGGTGGCAAGTGCCAATGGTTTGTTACCAGTGCGTAAGACGTTAGTTGCACCAATGTTGCCAGAGCCAATATTGCGAATATCGCCAAGACCAAAAATTTTGCACAAGACAAGACCAAAAGGAATAGAGCCGAGGAGGTAGCCAAATAATGCGGCAATAAAAAAATCCATTATTTGTTCCCCACTAGTAAATCAATGATGGCCATTCGGGTTGGGATGCTGTTTTTGACTTGATCGAGGATCAGTGATTTCTCTTTGTCATCGGCAACGGCATCATCAAGTTGAACGCCGCGAATAATCGGGCCGGGAGCCAGAACAACAACATCGTCATTGGCGTATTTTAATTTTTCTTTTGTTAAACCGTATTCTTCAAAATAGGCAGCCTCTGATTTGATGGGCGAGCCTTCCATGCGCTCTAAATAAATACGATCAGAGATGATGATATCAACGTTCTTGAGGCCATCTTCAAGCGATGTGAATTTTTGAACGTCATCAACGGGGAATTTTTCAGGCATTAAAAGTTCGGGGGCGATAACATTTATTTTTGCGCCAAGTTTGCTAAAAATAAGCATGTTTGAATTGGCAACGCGTGAGTGTGCGATATCTCCAATCATGGCAATAGTTTTTCCTGCGACATCACCAAGCTTACGTTTAATTGTAAGTGCATCTAATAGGGCTTGCGTTGGATGTTCGCGCCAGCTGTCGCCTGCGTTAATAACGGGGCAGTCAATCATTTTTGAAATTACGACGGGGGCGCCATATTCGCTGTGGCGTATGATGACGGCATCGGGGCGCATGGCGTTTATGTTTTTAATAGTGTCTTCGAAAGTTTCTCCCTTGTTGAGGGAGCTGCTTTTAAGATCAAGATTTACGATGTCTGCGCCAAGGCGTTTTGCGGCTATTTCGAAAGACGTGCGGGTGCGCGTAGAGTCTTCGAAAAACAACGTTAAGATGATCTTGCCTTTGAGGGCGTCTGATTGGAAATTGCCTTTATCTAAGGCATCGGCGTAATGATTGGCATGGTCTAAGATAAGATTAATGTCGGTGACATCGAGTTCTTTGATGCCTATTAAATGATCGTGCTTAAATTTTGGGTGCGTCATAAAAACAGACTATAGGCTCAAGGCCGTTAAATTGACAAGATATTTATTGGATCAGGCTAAAGTATGTGGAGATAACATGGGAATGGTACATCCATATCGCGACGATAATGATGCCGACAGCAAAGCCAGGACCAGCAGGAATAATCAATTTTCGGAAATTTAAAGGTCCACCATTTTTGATTTTTTGATATAGGGCGTAGATTATGCCGTGAACCAAGCCAGCAAAAGCGCCAATAGTCATGGCAAATAACACACCTTCATATCCCAGCCATAAGCCGCCAGCGCCCAGTAACTTAACGTCGCCTAAACCCAATGAATCTTGGCCATAATAGAGGTTGCCGAAATAACGGATGATGTAAAGAATGCCGAAGCCAACGATTCCGCCAAGTATGACGTTATTGAAAGTTAAGAAATAAAAATCTGTGAAATAATGGAAGGCCAACCCAAGGAGCGCAAATGGTGCCACAAAGACATTCGGTAGTAAGAATGTCTTTAGATCAATTATAGATAGAATAACGAGCAAAACAAAACCAGCCGATAGACATAAGATAGATAAAATTTCAAACATAAGATCAGCTTTTTTTGTTTTGGGGGTAAGATTATCGCCTTATTGCGTGAGTATATAATGTGCTCTAGTCTTTAATAAATGATTCTTAATTTAATATAAAGTGTTCTTAAATCCTATGGATAGTAAATCCCAAATTCTTGTTGCTGAAGATAATGACTTTGTCAGAATGCAGATTGTTCGTTTTTTAAACGATGCCGGTTATGACACGCATGAAGCTAAAGATGGTGGTGAGGCTATTGATATCGTCAAAGCTCATAATCCTGATTTAGCCATTGTCGATGTTCGTATGGAGCCGCTAAATGGATTTGATTTTATAAGAAGTGTTCGTGGTATGGATATACAAATTCCTGTCATTTTAGTGACGGGAGACAACTCGCCAGATCTTTTAGAGAAGAGCTCTGAGTGGGGTGTTGGTGCGATTTTAATAAAGCCAGTTGAGAAAGATCGCCTGATATCTGCCGTTGGGCGTTCTTTGCAAATGGCTCAAAGAAGAGCTAGATAATGAGGGAAGCAAGTCTGTGATATTACGTTTTTTATCTTTAAGTTTAATGGCTGTGTCTTCTGTTGTCGCATTGACTGCTTGTGCTGAGGTGAATGTGCCAGATGCTAGAAATGTTGATATACCTGCACCCATAAAAGCTGAGAAAAGACAAGAGGCGGTCAATGAGCGTCCCGACAGTGTTGTGTACCTTCCTTTAGGGGAAGATGTTTTAGTGCCAGAAAGAATGACAGGCCAAGACTTGCCGTCCGAAGTTGTAGGGCCATTTGAATTGCGCGGCGAAACATTAGCGGGTGCTTTGCAGCTGATATTAGCGGATTACGATGTTTCTATCGCATTTGAAACGGACCTTGGCTTAACCAAAAAAGTGACGGTTTCAAATTTAAAGGGACCATTAAATAAAGTTGTCATGAGTGTTTGTTCTTTAGCCGATCTTTACTGCTCGTACGAAGATGGTGCTCTTGTTGTTAAGGATACGCAAACGTTTACTGTATCTTTACCGCCTTTGGAGGATGCAGAAGGGGGCGCATCATATATCAGTGATATTATCGCAGGACTGTCTGCTGTTTTAGGTGGCGGGGGAACGACACCCGTATCTGACCCGACAACGAGAACAGTTATTTATGGCGCGACGCAAAGAACGGCGAAGTTGGCGGACAATTATTTTCAACGTCTGCGTGCCAATACGGCAATGATTGTTTTTGAAACATATATTTGGGAAGTCTCTCTCAATTCTGGTAATTCGACAGGAATTGATTGGGAGGCAGCGGAAGACTTTGGCAAGTTTAGAGCGAGCATTGCTCTGAACGGTACCATTGATGGTGATTTCGCAAGCCCCGTTAATATTGGTTTGCCGCAAACAGCCGGAGCAACGCCAGCAGATATAATAAATTTTCTATCTAGGTTTGGTGCGGTTAAAACAATATCTCAGCCTCAAATTACCGTTCTTTCAGGAGCGAAAGCTGAGCTTCGTGTTGCAGATACTCAAAACTATGTTTCTGAAGTGACATCTACGATTAATGGAGATAATACAAGCACATCAGTCAGTACGGACTCCGTTGATAGTGGTTTTACTTTATCTATCGGAAGCTCATGGGATAAATCAACGGTTTATGCGAATGTAAATATCAACCTTGCGAATGTGGATGCTATTGAAGATTTTGCCTTCTCGGATAGTGGGGACGATGAAGGAACGGATACTATTATCCAGTTGCCGCAAACAACGGAACGTGAATTGAAAACTCAAATCCGTGTACGTCCTGGAGATTCTGTTTTGATCGGCGGATTGGTTCGTGAGCGTGATAACTTTGATTCTCGTGGCCCTGGCTTTATGGAGCCTATTATTCCTGATAGCCGTACGGCACAGACGGAAAATCTTGAGTTGGTCATTATGTTAAGACCGCGTGTTGTTGTTTATACTGGTTTGGATCATCCTCGAAATCAAAAGCAAAACTACACAACGTCATCTCCGCGTCGTTATGCGCCGTTGGCAAAACGTGCGGCCCCTTTACCGCTGACCTTAAAGACAGAACCTGTTCGTCCATCTGTTGAGTTGCCGTCTTATGAAAGTGCAGCTTCAGTTGATGTGCCATATGCGGCACCAGCACCGTTGAGAACGCCTGTACGTGCTCCTGACCCAGTACCTCCTTATGTTGCGCCGCCAGTGCCCGTTCAAAAGCAAGTGCAGATTGAAGAGGCTTACCGTCCGATTGTAAGGCAGCCTGTTGTTGCCCCGCCCGCGCCAGTTTATTCTAAAAATGTAAGTCCAGTTTTAGCGCCAGCTACGGATGATGTTTACATGCCTTCACAGTCATCTGGTTACAAGCCTGGCTATGTATCTGGCGCTGTTCGCTCTTATGATTCTAGGGGGGCTTCTTATACGCCATCTTATTCTGAACCGTCAGTGTCAGCACCGTCTTCGTCACAGCTTGCGCCGCCTGTCTATGAAAATAGTTATGCGCCATCAGGTGATGTTTATTCGCCGGGTGGTTCTGTAAAGTCTCCATCTCCTTTGTCGGCAGATATTTATAATAATGCTGAAAAGTTGAATGTTTACGAGGCCTTTGATCAAAGCCAGCAACGTTGATATTTACAATAAATTCATAATATTCTGATAAGATTCAGTGTGTCTTCAACTATGAGATATGTGCTATAATAACGTTTAAATTTTCATTTTCTTGAAAATACAGCTTTGGATAATTTTACTATTTACGATGAAAACAGTTTTTAAAACAGTCTTAGTTGCACTTCTTTTCACTTTTGTAGTGGCGGGCGATGCAAACGCGCAATCTGCTTTTGATGATCCTGGTGCGCGTCGTGCTGGGGGAAGTAAAACTGGTGATTTAACTTCTGTGTCCGCGTCCATTGATGCAGGTGATGTTGCGCTGGGCTCGTCATCTCAAGTTGTTGTTTTGATGAGAAATGACGCGTCTAAGCCTATTGAATCAGGTGAAATCAGTCTTTACCCATCTTCAAATGTCTCTGCTGTTGTTGAGCAAAATGAATGTGCAAAATCATCTTTACCGCCAGAGGCGGTTTGTGCGATTGCGCTCTCTGTTAAAGGTTTACAACCTGGTAAATTTAGAATTGAAATGCTTATGCGTCACTCTGGGCGGGCAAAACTTCTTACGACGACTATTTCTGGTTTAATTGATGTTTCTGCGGACGGGCAAGGTGACATCATTAATGATTTGGAGACAGTGCCTTCAGAAATAAAATTTGGTACATTAAAAGAAAGCCGTCCTTTAACGCGTTCGATCATTTTAAGAAACGTGACTTCTAAGGCTATTGATATTGAAGCGTTGGAAATTGAGTCAAATGAGAGCGCTGGATATGCTTTGAAATCTGATTGTGATGTTTTAGGGTCGGGGCAAGCGTGTATTGCAACGATAACGTGGGCGCCCCAACAAAGAGGACCATCGACAGGTGTTTTAGTGATAAGCCATGATGGGCCGACAGGTGTTGTCAGTGTTGTTCTTGATGGTACTTACGAACCTGGTCGGGCGAGTGAAGTTGGGATCTTCCCTGAAGCTGTTCCAGGTAAGGGGCTTTTAACCGCGTCTCAAAGCGATATTGATTTTGGTTCTAATATTGAATCGGCGTCTTCCATTACGGTCTCGTTGGTGAATGTTGGTGACGAGCCTATTAAATTACAAAATATACGTTTATCAAATGACGATAGTGGTATTTCCATTGCGAATAAAGGGTGCGCTATTGGCTCAATCTTAAATCCAGTTGAGGCCTGCCCTTTAACATTAACGTGGGAGCCTGTTAGAAAAGGTAGTGTTCTTGATGATGTTCAAATTATGCATGATGGGGCGCGTGGTATTTTAGTTTTACCGATTAAGGGGGCTGCATCGAA
>JALZUF010000202.1 GCA_023301785.1 Alphaproteobacteria bacterium
ACGGTTTCAAGTAATTCATCAACGCCTTCACCTGTTTGAGCCGAGATGGCTAAGATATTGTCATGAAATTTTGCGTCACGCTCGATCTCATCTTTTCGTTCAGGCTTGCAAACATCAATCTTATTAATAACCTCAAAGATACGCTCATCGGTTTCGTATTCGATACCCAAATCTTTCATAATCGCGATAACATCTTTTTTATGTAAGTCGTAATCGGTTTGGGTTGCATCACGGACGTGCAAGATTACATCTGCATATTGTGTTTGATCCAATGTTGCGCGGAAAGATTCAATCAGGTGTGTTGGCAAATCACTAATGAAGCCCACAGTGTCGGATAGAATTGTAACACGCCCAGAAGGAAGTTCGATACGGCGCAAGGTAGGATCAAGCGTAGCAAAGAGTAGATCTTTGGCAAAAACCTTCGCGCCCGTGACGCGGTTGAACAATGTCGATTTACCCGCATTGGTATAGCCAACAAGCGCGATAACAGGGAATGGAACACGCTCACGCGCCTTGCGCCCAAGCTCACGCGTTTTACGGACTTTTTCAAGTTCACGTTTAAGGTTTGAGATGCGTTCTGCAATCATACGGCGGTCAAGCTCGATCTGACTTTCCCCTGGTCCACCAATAAAGCTCTGTCCGCCGCGTTGTCTTTCCAAGTGCGACCATGCTTTGACTAAGCGCGATTTTTGATAGTTAAGCTGAGCCAGCTCAACCTGAATACGACCCTCTTTGGTTTGCGCGCGCGCGCCAAAGATTTCTAAGATCAGACCTGTACGGTCAATAATCTTGGCGTTGAATTGCTTTTCAAGGTTACGTTGCTGAACGGGTGACAATGTATAATTAATCATCACGATATTAGGTTCATGTTCCTTTATCGCTTTATGGATGTTCTCTCGTGTACCTTTACCAAACAGATGCCCTGGATTAATGCGGCTAATGTTTACTTGCATCGCATCAGCGATATCCAAGTTAATGGCTTTTGCCAAGCCACAGGCTTCGCCCATGGCTTGTTCAGCATCCCCACGCTCTAATGTTGGGGTCTTGGTAAAAATAGGATGAACGATCAGCGCCGTTTCAGCCTGCTCTGTATGAATTATTTCTGACAAGACTTATTCGTCTTCACCATGTTCTTGCAAGTCCAAAGGCCCGCCCGGCATGATTGTTGAAATCGCGTGTTTATAAACCAGTTGAACATGGCTTTCACGGCGAAGCAGCATAGAAAAATTATCGAACCACGTAATAACACCTTGCAGCTTAACGCCGTTCACAAGGAAGACAGTCACAGTCATTTTTTCTTTACGGATTTTATTGAGGAAAACGTCTTGAACGTTTTGAGTTTTTGTTTTTTCGGGCATCTATAATGATCCTCTTATTATGTTTTATCTCTATTAAGGTCTTAATTAGCGCGTAATCTAAGGTATATCAAGGGTTTTATGCGGCTTTGGCTGTATTTAGAAGGTCTATAAGCTCGCTTAAATTATGACAGGCGTAATCTGGCGCGTATTTTTCGATCAAATCAGGTCTGGGTTTATCGGATTGAACAAGAACAACATCACACTTGGCGTTTTGAGCACAAAGCAAATCTGTTTCGGTGTCGCCAACATAAAGAATATCCTGAGGTGTTAAATCACCTTGTTTTTGACCAAGGGCCATGTAAAGCGGATCAGCGGCAGGTTTATCTTTTTCTGCCTGTCCCGCACCAACAATAGTTTCAAATTGGTCACGCCAGCCGACATGGTCAACTTCGATGTTCAACGTTTTATGACGCTTATTGCTAACGATACTCATAGGGATATTGTGCGATGTAATATTTTCAAATAAATCAATCACACCATCCATAGGTTTTAAATATTTCAAATGATGCTCTTCAACATAGCCATAGAGAATATCTTGCGCCTCATCAGATTTATCTCCGTATACAAGTGGATAATATTCGCGCGCAGACATACTGGCTTGACCAAGAAAATCTTCCATCGTCCAAAGGTCGTGATCGTAATGTTTGCGAACATGGTTATGAGCGTCCAAAATAAGACCGCATGTGTCAACCAATGTGCCATCCCAATCAAAGATGATGGCTTTATATTTTGATATAATCATTTTATCTATAGTCCCGCTTCCCATGAAATTTGCTCTCCGCGCAAGCCATCGGCATAGGCGCGATATTCTTTATATAAAAGTTCAGTAATTTTCCCACGTTTACCATTAAAAATGTCATGTCCATCAATATTGTTAATAGGAACAATTAAAGACGTTGCACTTGAGTTAAAGGCCTCATCAGCTTCATAAGCTTCTTGAGGTTTAAATTTACGCTCTTCAAATTTAATATCACTATCACGACAAAGCTTTTCGATTGCCGTACGTGTTATACCTTTTAAAATATTATGCGAGACTGGGCGGGTAATAATGGTGCCATCTTTAATGATATAGGCGTTGCTGGCAGAGGCTTCGTTCACGTAGCCTTCTGGGTCTAGCATCCATGCGTCGCCATAACCTTCATCAAGCGCATTCTGTTTAGCCATTGACTGCGGGAGCAATAACACGGTTTTAATATCACGGCGTTTCCAGCGTTGATCTTCAGTTGTCTTAACGCTTATGGGCGAAATTTGACCACTGAAATCATAATCATAGGCGATGATAAAAAGTGTTTGCGGTGTGTCCGCATCAGGAAAAGCAAAGTCTCGTTTCGCGGCGCCGCGTGATACCTGTAGGTAGATGGCCGCATTTTTTTGACGGTTACGTCGAACAACTTCACGCATTAAAAAGCGTAAACTTTCCCGCGTAACGGGCATATCCATTTGAAGCTCTTTTAAGGAACGTTCTAGACGATCCAAGTGTCCAGTTTCATCCGCCATATGACCATGAATACAGGCGATGACTTCGTAGACGCCATCACCCATCAAGAACCCACGATCTTCTGGGCTGACTGAGGCGTGAGCAGGAGAAATATATTGTCCATTTAAATAACAAATACGTGACATTAGAATATATCCACTTGTGCTGAGAACATTTTTTCGACGCTGTGCGCTTCGCCTTGTTTTGTTAAGATAACAACGTGGTCCCCCGCTTTGATAGAGGTTTCTGCCGTTGGCATAATTGTCTCATTATTACGTATGATGGCACAAACATACACGTCCTTCGGGAAGTCTATGTTTTTCATCGGCGTGTTAAGAATACTGGTGGATTCAGAGGCTTCGATTTCTAATACTTCGGCGTAATTACCAAGAAGATTATGAACGGCTTTAACGCGCCCTCTTCTAACGTGGCGCATAACGCTTGATACGGTTATGGCTTTGGGGGAAACCACAGCGCCTAAACCAAGTGTACCTGTGACGGCATTATAGCTCTCTCGGTTCACTAATGGGATGACACGGTCGCAGCCATATTGTTTGGCCAATAAGCTGGCGAGGATGTTTGTTTCATCATCTTCTGTAACGGCAATCAATGTATCTGTTTGTGCTATATTGGCTTCTTCCAAGATTTTCTTATCAAGGCCAGAGGCATTCAATATCAAAACGTCTTCTAATATCTCGCTTAGTTCAATAGCGCGATTTGAGCAACTTTCAATTATCTTCACATTGACGTTGCTTTGAGTTTTTTGAATTTGGCGAATAAGGCTGAGGCCGATATTACCGCCACCGACGATAATGATGTCTTGTGCTTTTTGTTCTTCGTGACCAAAGCTTGCGAGAATACGCTTCAGTTGCTTTTTCTCTGCGATGAAAAAGACTTCATCGTTAATCAGCATTTGATCATCAGCCTTGGGTATGAAGCCAACACCCTTACGTACGATTGTGACAATACGGGCATTCATGTCTGGGAATAGTGACGAGAGTTGTTTAAGGCGCGTATTCACAAGCGGGCAATCTTCTTCGCATAGCACGCCACATAGAAAGAGCTTTTCATCAGCCAATGGCGACACACTGGTCGTTCCTGGAATGGATAGGCGCATATCAAAGGCTTTTGCGACTTCAACTTCGGGCGAAATAATCACATCAATCGGCATATGGGCACGGCTAAATAGATTTGCCCACGCAGGATCCCTGAAGACTTGGTCGCGAATACGCGCAATTTTCTTTGGGACGTTGAACAGAGAGTGAGCAACCTGACAAGCAACCATGTTGACTTCATCATGTTCCGTCACAGCGATAATCATGTCGGCCTCGTTCGCGCCAGCTGCGTTTAAGACTTCTGGGCTTGAGGCAGAGCCAACGATACCATTGGCATCTAAATCCATGTTGATGCGCGCAATCATTTCAGGCGATTGATCGATGATGGTGACGTCGTTGCTTTCGCGTGACAAATACGCCCCGATGCTAAAGCCGACCTCTCCTGCTCCACAAATAATAACCCGCATATCTAACTTTCGAATTTAAGCTGTTTTAATATGGGCGACATTGCCCTGTTTGATATCTTGGTTACCATTTTGGGTGTCATTGATAGAAATATCAAGAGACTTTAATTTTCGATGCAGGGCAGAGCGCTCCATGCCGATAAATTCGGCTGTTTGAGAGACATTTCCTTTAAAGCGGGTAATTTGACGCGTTAGGTAATCTTTCTCAAAACTCTCGCGGGCCTCGCGTAAGGTCTGCGCTGTGTAATCAATTTGCACCGAGTCGGAAGCTTCAATAGTCTTTCCCGAAAGCTCAGGAGGAAGATCTTCTTTGGTCAGTTTTGCTTTTTGATCTGGTTGTGGTGTCATAATGGTGATCCATTCCATCATGTTCTTAAGCTGGCGGACATTACCCGGCCAAGCGTAATTTTGAAGATGAAATAGAGAATCATTAGAAAATACACGCTTAGGTTGCCCCATCTGAGCAGCAAACTGTGTAAGGAAATGTTCTATCAATGGTTTGATATCTTCGTTGCGGTCTCTTAATGATGGAATTTGTAAATTAACAACGTTAAGGCGATAAAAAAGATCTTCTCGGAAGTCGCCTTTTTCAATCAGTGTGCTTAAATCTTTATTCGTAGACGCAAGAAAACGTACATCTACGGAAATTGTTTCATCTGAACCAACAGGCTGAATTTTGTTTTCTTGTAAAACGCGAAGAATTTTAGCTTGGGTTTCCAAGGGCATATCTGCAATTTCATCTAAAAAAACAGTTCCTTCATTCGCTAGCTCCAGTAAGCCCTTTTTACTTTCGCCATCTTGTAACGTGCCAAACAATTCTTCTTCCAAGCGCTCAGGGTGTAGCGCAGCGCAATTTATAACCATGAAAGGGGCGTTGTTACGATTGGATAGTTTGTGAATAGTCTTTGCGACAATTTCCTTACCTGTGCCGCCCTCACCTGTGATGATAACGCGGCTGTTAGTGGGAGCGATTTTCTCAATCTGACTTTTGATTTGTTGGATGGCAGTAGATTTACCAATAAGCTCATGATCGTTTTTGGTGTTTTCAGCTTTTAATGATTGGTTTTCTTTCTTCAGGTTCGCCGTTTCTAAGGCGCGGTTCATCATTAATAATAAACGATCGGATTTAAAGGGCTTTTCAATGAAGTCATAAGCGCCATGTTTAATGGCGGTGACGGCAGTTTCAATCGTACCGTGACCACTAATCATTAGGATAGGCAGCAACGTTTGTTCTTTTTTGATTTCTTCTAAAACTTCTAAGCCGTCTAGTTTGCTGTCTTGAAGCCAAATGTCCAAGATAACTAAGTCTGGAGTTTTGGTTTCTAAGGCTTCTAAGGCTTGTGTTGAGTTCGCAGCTTCACGCACTTTATAACCCTCATCCTCAAGGATACCGCGTATCAAACTTCTGATATCGTCTTCGTCATCAACAATAAGTATATCTTGAGCCATGTTAGTTACGCGCGTTTCTTGATTGTTTGGTTAGAATGTTGTTCACCCATAGGGATCACTAAAGAAACGGTTGCGCCGCCCATATCGTTCCATTCGGGAATGTCTTTAATTTTGTTACTCGTACCTATTATCAATTCGCCACTGTGATCGCTCATGATTTTCTTTACGATGGAAAGGCCTAAGCCTGTTCCTTTGGCGCGGTGGGTAATATAAGGCTCGCTCAATTTGTTAGGGTCTTCATCCTTCGGTAAGCCTGGGCCATTATCGGCTACGGCTATGATTAGTTGATCCTCTACATCATCGTGATGAAAGATAATATTAAGAGCACCCTTTTTGTCAGAGGATGCGATAGAATCTAACGCGTTTTGAATAAGGTTTGTGAGCGCTTGACGAATTTGCTGAATGTCACATTTGATATTTAACGCTGAATTTGAAGCGGCATTGCCAGTAATTTCAAATTCAATATCGCCGTTGGCCGCTTTTTGGAAGATCACGATATCTTTTAATTCAGATAGAATATTATGCTCGCGCATGATGGCTTCAGGCATACGGGCAAAATCAGAAAATTCATTTACCATGCGACCAATATCTTCTACGTGACGGATGATTGTGTCGGTACAAATTTCAAAAATTTCACGATCTTCTTTGATTTGACCAATATATTTACGGCGCAAACGTTCTGCGGATAACTGTATCGGTGTTAGAGGGTTTTTGATCTCATGAGCAATACGGCGTGCTACATCTGCCCAAGCCGCTTTACGTTGTGCAGATTGTAGTTCAGTGATGTCATCAAAAGTGAGCACTGCGCCCTGCTCCGCCTCACCAATAAGCTCAATAGCAATACGTACAATCAATGTTAATTTATGACCATCTTCGGTAACAAATGGCACCTCGGATTGAATGATTTTGTTGGGCTTGTCATGTGCTTGCTCTAAAAGCTCTCGAAGTTCAGGCACGATGGCAGTAATATCTTGATGAATAAGCTCTTGAGAGTTTTGTCCAAACAACTCCCCTGCCATGCTGTTGGCTAAAGTAATATTACCTTTATAATTTACACCAACAACCCCCGCAGAAACACCAGTTAGAACGGTTTCAGTGAGGCGGCGACGTTGATCGAGCTGCCTGTTGGTTGTAATCAACTCGTCACGTTGCTGTTGCATCTGCTCGGTCATGCGGTTGAAGGATTGCGCCAGATAATCAAATTCTTCAATTTGTTTTTGCCTTGGTACGCGAGCGGTCAAATCCCCTGCCCGAACGCGATCAGAGGCGGATATCATTGTACTTATAGGCGCAACCAGTTGCCTGGCCAGCACAATACCAATCCACATGGCGGCAAGAAGGAGCAAAAGCGCCACTACGACAAAAATCATCGTAACAGTGATTTGAAGGCCAGAATACTGCCCCTCAAGCTGGGCATATTTTTCGGTTGCATCACGGGTGGATGCCAAGTGAGACAGAACAGCGGCATCAACGCGCCTTCCCACAAATAGATAATTATCGTTCCCACTGTTAAGCTTAACAATGGCGCGGACACGATCATCGGTATCACTTGTAAGGACGACAACTTCACCGTCTTCTGCACGCTGTAAAATGTAATCTGAGACATTTTCAAATGTTAGTGTGAAGGTAAGACCTGAGCGCGCTAAAATCCTACCAGATTGATCAAAGATCATCGCTTCCGAAAGATTTCTAAATAGGCTTTGTGTATCAAGCGCTTTTTCATAGGCGGCCTGGGAATCCATCATCATAATGGATTGGCGATCAATGTCGTTCGCCATGGCTAGGATATCGGCCTTTATGACTTGCTGGTGCTCTTCTAAATACGCTTCGGCAACGGCTTGAGACTCAACAATCGCTGTACGGACGTTCTCGCTGAACCAAGTCTGCACCCCAAAGTGAAAGAAGAAGGCAGAGAATATCGCCATAATAATTGCGGGCAAGGCCGCCATAATACTAAAGATGGCGACCAAACGTACATGGAGATGTGAGCCAGCAACATTACGCTTACGACCGCTCCATATTGTGGTGATGCGTCTTGCGATTAATATCACGAGCGTTAATAAAATGATGAGGTCTATATTAAGCAACCAAATCACGGCATTGGGATTATCACCAAATGGTGGGCTTTCCTGTAAAGCGGCATAAGTGGCAAAACCGCTTACGACTGCGGCGGCGATTAAGAGGAAGGATAGTTTGGTTGCCCAGCTTCGTGTTGTAAAGCCACGGCGAAAACCATTTAAGCGGCTTTTGGGTCCCCATAAAGCATCCGCAAAGCCCTGCCAAAAAGCATAGCTGTTTGTAGGCTTGGCCTTGATTTGTTGTTGGTTTGCCGTTTTATCCATGCGCTCTTTAAACATCCTTTAAGGGAAGTCTATAATCATATGATCGATTGACTTAGGTATCTGTTAGGACTATCAACAATTTAGTGTAAAAAAGCAAGTTAATAAATATGTCAAAACAGGCAGAAAATAAAGCGTTACCACCCTTTCACCTCATTATTCCTGCGGCTGGATCAGCGAGCCGTATGGGCATGGATATTCCCAAGCCTTACTTGAAGGTCAATGGAACGTCTGTAATACGTCATGCAATCAATAAATTCATGAATTACAAGACGTTGCAGAGCGTTTCTATAGCAATCAATGAAACGCATTTGGATCTGTACCATGATGCTATAATAGGACTTGATATGCCTCAGTGTGTTATCGGTTCTATATCAAGAAAAAATAGTGTTTACAATGCTTTAAAAGATTTATCTAATCTAAAAAATGAGGATATAGTATTGATCCACGATGCGGCGCGTCCTATGGTTCAAGAGCGAGATATTGAAGCTTTGTTACGGGTCATGGATAAAGTGAGTGCGGCTACGCTTGCAACACCTGTTTCGGATACATTGCTTAAAGATAATCAGCCTGTATCGCGTGAAGATACGTGGGCAATTCAAACGCCGCAAGCTTTTAAGTATGGTGACCTGATGGCGGCACATGAGAAATTTAAAGATGTTAATACCTTCACAGATGACGCGGGGCTTATTCGTGCAATGGGTGGAAAAGTGGAGCTTGTTCCCTCGTCACGTCAGAATATAAAAATTACAACACAGGATGATCTTATGATGGTGGAGCAAATGATCGCGTCACAAACAGAAACCAGAACAAGTATCGGCTTTGATGTTCATGCGTTTGAAACCGAAAAAACAGATCGCAAATTGATACTCGGCGGCATTGAGATCGAACATGAATTTGCGTTAACGGGGCATTCTGATGCAGATGTTGTTTTACATACAATCACAGATGCTGTGTTGGGTAGTATAAATGCGGGTGATATCGGTACACACTTCCCGCCTTCAGATGATCAATGGAAAGATATGAACAGTGCCCATTTTCTCGAAGAAGCGATTAGAATGGTGCGCCAGCAAGGTGGCGATGTACGTTTTATTGATGTTGTGGTCATGGCCGAAGCGCCAAAGATTGGCCCGCATCGTCAGGCTATGCAAGATCGGATCGCTCAAATTATGGATATACCCGCCTCTCGTATCAGTATTAAAGCCACCACAACAGAAAAACTCGGTTTTACGGGGAGAAAAGAAGGTATTGCGGCGCAAGCTATTGCCACGGTTAGATTGCCGATAGATAATTAGATATGATCAAAATTCGTAATCATGACACGCTTCGCCGTTTAGATTTCAAACATCCCGCCACTTGGGTGGCAACATGGGGCGGTTGTGGCCTCATGCAACCTGGACCAGGGACTTGGGGAACGATTGGTGGACTGCCTTTCGGCATTATCTTACTTATGTTTGGCGGTATTCCTGCGCTTGTGATTGCGGCGGCTATTTGCTTTGTTATTGGCCTTTGGGCCTCTAAGCACTTTGAGAAAATGGTGCGTGAAAAAGACTCTGGCATGATTGTTATTGATGAAGTTGTCGGCGTTTGGATCGCGATGATCCCTGCTCTGCTCACGCCTGTCTCTATTTTACTGGCATTTGTGCTGTTTCGTTTGTTTGATATATTCAAGCCCTTCCCAATTAGTTGGCTGGATAAACGCTTAACAGGCCCGTTTGGTGTGATGATCGATGATGTTCTTGCGGGTATTTTTGCCGCGCTTGTGATGATAGGATTACGATATGTCGGCCTCCAATAGTGATAATGATCTTGTCGATCAGCTTTTCACGAAGCTAAAGGCAAAAGACTGGAACTTGGTCACAGCCGAGAGCTGTACAGGCGGTATGATTGCAACGGCGATTACTGATAAATCTGGCTCATCGTCTGTATTTGACCGTGGATATGTGACGTATTCAAATCAATCTAAAACTGATTGCTTGGGTGTCCCTGCCATGATGCTTAAGAAGCATGGAGCGGTGAGCATGGAAGTGGCCGAAGAAATGGCTAGAGGCGCGCTGAAACATAGCGAAGCAAAGGTTTCTATTGCCGTAACAGGTATTGCAGGCCCCAGTGGCGGTACACCACAAAAGCCTGTTGGCCTAGTTTATATAGGTTACGGTATTAAAGGCGGTATTGTTCAAGCCAAAGCCTTTAATTTTACAGAAATGAATCGCGAAGATATTAGGCTCAATACAACAAAAGAAGCCTTTAAAGTTCTTTTGTCGATATTGTAGGTTCGCCATAAACTTCACGAGCGCGTGTTTCAAATGCGCCGATCATGCGCTTCACAACTTCGTTGAAGAACATATTGGCAAGTGTTTGTAATGCCATGTTTTTAAACTCAAAATGCACTGAAAAATCAATGGTGCATGATCCATCTTCATTATCCGTAAATACCCAATGATTGGTTAGGTTTTTAAGTGGCCCTTGCTGATACTCAATCGATATTTCTTTTGAACGATCTAAGATTACTTTTGATGAAAATTTCTCACGGAAAACTTTGTAGCCGACAATTAGATCCGCATAGAAAGTATTATCGTCTTCCCATTTATTAATACGGCTGGCGACGCACCACGGTGCAAATTTGGAATAATCATCAACCGCCGCCACCAGATCAAACATCTGCTGTGCACTGTAAGGCAATATTTTTTGTTCAACGTGAGAGAGCATAATAACCTTTTTAATACATCTTAATCATGAGTGCGCCAAGGCAAATTAACGCAGCAGTCACAAGCCTTTTTCTTCCAAACCCCTCTTTGAAAAAATAGATACCGATTAATGTTCCAAATATAATAGAAGTTTCTCGCAAGGCGGACACGACACCAATCGGTGCATGGTTCATCGCCCATAACACTAGGCCATATCCAAAAATTGACAAGAAAGCTGCTAAGGCACATAAATGCCAACGGTTACGGGCATAGGATATTATTTCTTTAGGGCTAAGGTAGAATATCATGACACTCACCAATATGATGCCTTCAATTAAAGACATATAGGTGACATAAGATGCAGCGCTACCACTTACGCGGACACCTAAGCCATCAATCAGAGTGTAGGTTACGATACAAACGGCGGTTGCGAGTATAAAAAAGACAGACTTTAAAGTGGCTTCACCTTTTTGAATACGGCCTGGCAGTATGATCCCTAAGCTAATGAGGATAATCCCTGCCCACACAATTAAAGGTAATTCTTCTCCAACTATAAAGAACGCTAACAAGGCAACTAACGGTGGTGCCGCCCCTCTGATTAAAGGGTAAGCGTGGCTGAAATCAGAATGTTTGTAGGCATTGGCTAAAAAGATGAAATAAAACACATGAACAATGGATGAAACAAGGATGTATGGCCATGCCGCGGACTCAACAACAGGTAAAAAAGGGATTGCAATTAAGCATATTAATCCGCCAAAGAAGCAAATCACAGTTGTGTCGATTAGCTTGTTTGTACTTGATTTTAAGATAGCGTTCCAGCTGGCGTGGATCAGTGCTGAAAACAGGACAATGAGAGCAACGCCTATGGAAATGCTTGCCATTAATTACTCAGCTGCTTGAGCATGCTTCTCTGCACGAGCTTTACGCAGTTTTTCAAAGTCATCGCCAGCATGGTAGCTTGAGCGTGTCAGTGGTGTACAAGATGCCATCAAGAACCCTTTATTACGCGCCATTTTTTCTAAGCTTTCAAATTCTTCAGGTGTCCAGAAATGTTCCACGGCGGCGTGTTTTGGTGTTGGTTGTAGATACTGTCCAATCGTAATGAAATCAATATCGGCGGCGCGCATATCGTCCATGACTTGCGCAATTTCTTCACGTGTTTCACCAAGGCCAACCATCAGACCAGATTTGGTGAAGATCGAAGGATCAATTTCTTTGACGCGTTGTAATAATCGAAGGCTTCGGAAATATCTCGCACCTGGACGAATTGTTGGATATAGGCGCGGCACAGTCTCTAGGTTGTGGTTAAACACATCTGGGCGCGCTTCGGCAACGGCGTCAATATCATCCATCTTACCGCGGAAATCACCGGGTAGAATTTCGATCGTCGTGTTCGGCGCTTTGAAACGTATGGCAGCAATAGTTTTGATAAAATGATCCGCGCCACTGTCTTTCAGGTCATCACGGTCAACGGATGTCACCACAACGTGGTTAAGCCCCATTTTCTCAACGGCAACACCAATTTTAAGCGGCTCATACTTATCAAGCTCATCAGGTTTGCCTGTGGCAACATTACAGAATGAACAGGCGCGCGTACAAACTTCGCCCATAATCATAAAGGTTGCGTGCTTTTTATCCCAGCATTCGCCAATATTTGGGCATCCCGCTTCTTCACAAACGGTGGTTAGCTTCATACCTTTAACAAGGTCGAGCGTTTCTTTATAAGTCTTCCCCTGCCCAGCCTTTACGCGGATCCACGAAGGCTTCTTACCCATCGGACGATCTTCACGTTTTTGCTTCTCAGGGTGCCGCTTTGCGCGGTCTAAAAGTTCTGTATTATATGTCATGTGTGCAAATTAGGGATGTTTTACAAAAATTTCAACAAAAACCCGCTTTCATTGGTTTATGTTTATAAGCTGACTATTTTTCAGGCTCAGCTGTTTCTTCAAAATCATCCATGACCTTATCGTGTAAGCGATCAGTATTGACGAAAACTTCACGTTTTTTCTTTGGTTTGGGCGGCGCGCTTTTTTCTTTTTCTTCGCGATGTTTTTTAATGGTATCCCTATCTGGGTTCTCACGCATCTTTTCAACATCAGCTTCGCCCATATCTTCAACAACGCCCTCAACATTATCGACAGGGTCATCTGAAAAACTGTCATACCTGTCTTCTTCCATATAATGAGATTCTTCTTTTCGGCGCTCACTAACGGTTTTATTATCTAATTGGCTCGCATCAGCGCCTAATTGATCGCCGATAACAACCTGCATTGAATCTTCTTTTATACGCGTACGCACTTCATTAAATGCTTTCATAAAACGATATGGATCGGAAATAGCAGGCAATTTAATATCTTCGATAAAGCGCGCATCAAGGAAAATGAAGCCATAATTAAAAATACGCCCTAGTAAGCCGTTGTTAATGCTGGCTGATTTAACCTCTTCCAAATCAATCTCACGAACATCAACCCAGAACATACCGCGTTTAAAGATACAGCGCTGTGTTGTTAGGCCAAGCTCAGTGCTAATAAAGGAAATATATTTGTAAACAAAAATACCCAAACCAACCGTAAGTGACAGAATAAAGATAAAGCTTCCTATTTTATTAAACGCACCGCTAAAAAGCTGGTTGATGAATCCGCCAAAGAAACCAAGGGCAAGAAGCCATGCGATGCCTTGTACAAGATATATCCAATGCAGCCGCGCAATACCAAGCAGCTTTTCATCAGGACTAACGATTTTATTAATAAAGGCCATATACTTATCCTTTCAGGATCGTGTCAAACCACCAACACTTTCAACAGGAAATAATTCCTTCTAAAAGTGAATAACTTTACCGTATGCGTCTAGGACGCTCTCGTGCATCATTTCGCTTAGGGTTGGGTGTGGGAAGATGGTGTGCATATAGTCTGCTTCGACGAGCTCGGCTGTTTTACCGACCACATACCCTTGGATCATTTCGGTGACTTCTGCGCCTATCATGTGCGCGCCTAATAATTCACCAGTCTTTTCATCAAAGATTGTCTTCACCATGCCTTCTGGTTCGCCCAGCGCAATGGCTTTCCCGTTCCCCATGAATGGGAAACGTCCAACTTTTAACTTATGCCCCGCCTCTTTCGCGGCGGCTTCGGTTAAGCCGACACTCGCCACTTGTGGCATACAATATGTACACCCTGGGATGTTGGTCTTATTTATGGGGTGTACGTCTTTTTTACCTGCTATTTTTTCAATGCAGATCACGCCTTCATGGGAAGCTTTGTGTGCCAACCAAGGCGCGCCACAAACATCACCAATGGCGTAAATGCCCGCCTCTCCTGTTTTCATGTAACCATCAGTCACAATATGCCCACGATCAAGCTTCACGCCCTTAACATTCTCAATGCCGATTTCTTCAGTATTGGCAACAATACCAACAGCCATAATGACGCGATCAACTTTGATCTTTTCAATCTTACCGCCCTTTTCAATACGAACAGTGACATCGTTTTTGCCTTTTTCCATCTTCGTGGTTTTAGCACCAGTGATGATTTTCATGCCTTGTTTCTCAAACTGTTTTTGAGCAAAGGCAGAGATTTCAGCATCTTCAACGGGCATCACACGATCCATCATTTCAACAACGGTCACTTCCGCGCCCATATTGCGATAGAAGCTGGCGAATTCAATGCCGATTGCACCAGAGCCAACCACTAAGAGTGATTTAGGCATCTCGGTCGGTACCATCGCTTCTTTGTATGTCCAGATTAACTTGCCATCTGGTTCCATTCCTGGGATTTGTCTGGCACGTGCGCCAGTGGCGATTATGATATTTTTGCCTGTAAGGTCGGCTATCTTCTTTTTGTTTTTCGTAACGCTCAGTTTGCCTTTGCCTTCTAATTTAGCAAAACCATCAAAGACGGTAACTTTATTCTTCTTGAGTAAGTGACCAATACCACCAGATAATTGCGTCGCAACGCCTCTTGAACGTTCAACTACTTTCTTAAGATTAAACGAGAACTCCTTGATTTCAAATCCATAATTGCTTGCGTGATTAAGGAGGTGATGAATTTCACTGGACCGTAAAAGCGCCTTTGTTGGAATACAACCCCAGTTGAGGCAAATACCGCCAAGATGGTTGGCCTCAACGAGGGCAACTTTCATCCCAAGCTGTGACGCGCGTATTGCCGCAACATAACCACCGGGGCCACCACCCATTACAATCACATCAAAATTTGTATTACTCATAGTTCTTAAAACTCCTTAAGGGGCTTCTCCGCCGTTAATAAAGTAATGAATGGATAGAACCATAGCTACGGAAATAGCCAAGCCAACCATCATCTTGACGAAATCTTTTCCAATTAATGGGAAGACATAGCCTAATTTGTATTCTTTACGATGCACTGTCGCAATCGCTAGTTCACGACCTGTTAAGAGACCCACAAACACCCAAGTCGTCGACATAGGGATGTTATTTAAGTCTTTAAAGAAAATCAGTAAGCAAGCATAAACAAGGTCGATAACTGTGGCAGAACGCATGAAGCGCGAGCCTGTTTTTTCCAAAATAATCTTTTGGATCTTACCACCTTGTGTTTTAAAGATAACAGCCAGCCAGAAAACTAAAACAAAGATAACACCGCCTAGAAGCTCAATCGGTAGTTGTCTTGGCAAGTAAACAGCAATGTTCGCCATATCGTGACTAAGCCATGAAAACCATAGAAACCCAGTTGCACACCATTGCGCCGTACGCCAATAACGGCGGTGTTGTTTTTTAACAGTGTTGAACTTTTCGTTGATAAACTTAGATAAGACAATCCAGATCAAATAGGCTGTGATTGCTGCAACCCCGTAACCAACAATACTTTTTACAAGCATTTTCTCTAGGACTATGGAGGACGCAAAAACTGATAAGACTAAGAATGTTGTTGAAACAGGGATACCTACACGGGTTAATAACACCAGTACAGCAGGCGCCGCAGCGTGATACCATTGAAGCTCAATCGGTGGAATACGATCCAATCGGCCATAAGAAATGTCTCCATCGTTTGTGTACCAGCCATAAACAAGGGTGAATGTTAAAACACCACTGGCCGCGAGCCATAGAACCCACCATTTAAAGACGCGATTATTCGACGCAATAAACGTTCCTAAGGTTTGAACAGAATCGTTTCCAATCACGGCATAAGCCGCCAGCAAGAAGCCAACAATGGCGTAAAGTACGGGTAATTCAATCATAATTTAATCCTTTGATTATAATTAAAGCAGCATCGCTGCTGGGTTTTCAATGTAGGTTTTTAGTATTTGAAGGTATTCGGCGCCTACGGCTCCATCGACGGCGCGATGGTCAACGGAAAGCGTACAGGTCATAAACGTCCCTATTTTAACTTCACCATCTGCTACATAGGGTTTTTGTGCCCCTGCGCCAACAGCCAAGATACAGGCCTGTGGTGGGTTTATAATGGCTTTGAAATCTTTTATGCCAAACATACCGAGGTTTGATACGCTGAACGTTCCGCCCATGAACTCCTCGGGCTTAAGCTTTCCTTCACGCGCACGACCTGCAAGATCTTTAACTTCCGCAGAAATATCTTTAAGGCCTTTATTCTCAGCTTGTTTAACAATAGGCGTGATCAAGCCGTTTGGCGTTGAAACAGCAACTGAGATATCAGAGTGAATAAATTGACGCACCGCATCATCTGTCCATGAAACATTAGCGGCAGGGTAAGCTTTAAGTGCATTCGCACAAGCTTTTACGACAAAATCATTTACAGAGAGCTTGTAAGCGTTGTCTTTAAGCTTAGCGCCCTGTTCATTCATGATCTTACGTGTACGCATTAACTCATCAATTTGACATTCAATCGTCAGGTAGAAATGCGGCACAGTTGATTTAGATTCAACTAAGCGTGACGCAGTTATTTTCTTAATGTTATTGTTTGGAATTTCACTGTAAACCATTCCAAATTCATTGATTTTTTGATCACCCGTTGGTTGCGGCACGTTTGTTGAAGCGCCAACTTGCGGTGCAGATGCTCCACCCCCAGAATTTGCATTGAAACTTTCAATATCAGCCTTAACAATACGGCCACGTGGACCAGACCCCGTAACATTGGCCAAATCAATATCTTTATCTGCCGCAATACGGCGTGCTAATGGCGATGCATAAACACGATTGCCTGATTTTGTGTTTGGTGTCGAAGATGCTGGAGCTTGTGGCGCAGTGGCCACTTTTTCTGCTGGTGCGGCTTCTTTAGGCTTAGCCTCAGGTGTTGGCGTTGTTGCACCACCTTCATTAATGACGGCATCCATATCATTGTCGTTTTCACCGTCTTCTAGAAGAACGGCAATCAGTTGGTTTACTTTTACCCCTTCAGTCCCCGCAGGAACAAGGATTTTACCCATAGTGCCCTCATCCACCGCCTCAACTTCCATTGTGGCTTTGTCGGTTTCAATTTCGGCGATAACATCACCAGATTCAACGGTATCTCCTTCGGATTTATGCCATTTGGCTAAATTTCCTTCAGTCATTGTCGGTGACAAGGCGGGCATTAATACTTTAATCGGCATAGCAGACCTCTTTCGCAGCATGAATGATTTGTTCAGCTTGCGGTAAGGCTAGCTTTTCTAAACCTGCGGCATACGGCAATGGTACATCGGCCGCTGTTACACGTTTAAGTGGCGCATCCAGATAATCGAAAGCGTGCTCGCCTATCAATGCAGCGATTTCCGAACCAATACCCGCAAACGGGAAACCTTCTTCACAAGACACAATACGATTAGTCTTTTTCACACTTTCAAGAATGGTGTGGCGATCAAGCGGACGAATAGTTCGTAGGTTAATGACTTCTGCATCAATCCCCTGCTCCGCCAATTTCTCAGCTGCCTCCATGGCTTTGCCAACCATGATTGAAAAGGCCACGATGGTTACATCAGAACCTTCACGCTCAATCTTCGCACGACCGATTGGGATCACGTAATCTGGATCTGTTGGCACTTCAAAGCTTTGACCGTACATAAGCTCGTTCTCTAAGAAGATAATTGGGTTTGGATCACGAATAGCGGCTTTCATTAAGCCGTAGGCGTCTGCGGCGCTCCATGGGCTAACAACTTTTAGACCTGGAACGTGCGCATACCATGATGCGTAACATTGTGAGTGCTGAGCGCCCACACGGCTTGCCGCACCATTAGGGCCACGGAACACGATAGGACAACCAAGTTGACCACCCGCCATATATAGCGTCTTAGCAGCAGAGTTAATAATGTGATCAATCGCCTGCATGGCAAAATTGAATGTCATAAATTCGACGATAGGCTTAAGGCCGTTCATCGCAGAACCAACAGCCAAACCAGCAAATCCATGTTCGGTAATTGGTGTATCAATGACGCGGCGTGCGCCGAACTCGTTCAACATACCTTCGGTAACTTTATAAGCGCCGTTATATTCGGCAATTTCCTCACCCAGCATGTATATATCATCATCACTGCGCATTTCTTCGGACATCGCATTTTTCAAGGCAACACGTACAGTCATCGTTTCTGTTGATGCCATAAATGGCGCTTCGTCAAACACTGGTGGTTCAATAACAGCACCTTGCGCATAAAGAATATCACGATTTTTAACGACGGCACCAGCAGGTTGCGCCGCAATTTCATTTTGCTCATATGACGTTTCGTCATGCGCCACAGCAGGCTTACCTGTTTCGCCCGCCTTGGCAAGTTCATCAAGCGTATCAATATCGCCTGCACTCTCACCATCTTCGAGTAAAACAGCGATCGGCGTATTAACGGAAACACCTTCTGTGCCTTCAGCAATAAGGATTTTGCCCATCACACCATCATCAACAGCTTCAACTTCCATTGTGGCTTTGTCGGTTTCAATCTCGGCAATCACATCGCCGCTTTCGACGGTGTCGCCCTCTTTTTTAACCCATTTGGCCAAGTTTCCTTCGGTCATGGTGGGTGATAATGCTGGCATTAATACTTGTATTGTCATTTTTTCCTAAGCCTCAATATTATTAACTATGCTGGATTTTAACCACTCTATCTCTTCGGGATAGAACTCTTTACTGCACTCTGAAGATGGGTTCAAAATCATGTGATTTGCAGAACCTAATATGGTGACAACATCATGCCCCAACAGCCCAGCAATACCAACTTTTTGACCATCGGCCCATTCGTTCAGTCTGTCTTCAGAGTCGAAAATCATGATAAAAGTCTTATTCTCTTCTCCGCTTTCATCTTCGATAATCACAGGTTGAATTGTGACATCTTCTTCAAGCACACCAGCCTTGGATTCCTCTGGTACATCCCATGTTGGAATATAAAGCACCGTATTTAAGAACAACTCATAATACTTATCTTCTGCCGCATATTTTACGTCTTCTGGTGCGTCTTGAGCTTTCTGTACGTCGATAAGCGCTAAATCTAATGGGGATGTTGTCATGCTTATTCAACCTCAATCAAAACATCTGTCCAAAGATCTTCAGGCGGAAGCTCTGGGGATTCTTGTGCAAATTCAGCGGCAACTTTGATGCGCGCTTTGATTTCTTTGTCGATGGCTTTTAGGTCTTCTTCCTTCACATTATGCTCTTCCATCATCATCGCTTTAAGCTTGATGATCGGATCATTACCCTTTTGAAGCTCTACTTCGTCTTTTGTTCTGTAGTTCGCAGGATCAGACATAGAGTGTCCACGATAACGATAAGTCATCACCTCGAGAATATATGGCCCATTACCAGTACGTATGTAATCAAGAGCCTGACGCGCCGCGGCTTGAACGGCAAACACATCCATACCATCAACTTGTTCCCCTGGAATGCCATAGCCTTGTCCACGCGCATAAAGTTGACCCGCCGCATGACGTGCCGCAGATGTACCCATGCCGTACTTATTGTTTTCAATAACGTAGAGTATTGGCAAATTCCAAAGTGCGGCCATGTTGTAGCATTCTGCAACCTGCCCTTGGTTAGCGGAACCATCACCCATATAGGCAACGGCAACGCCGCCATCATCACGATATTTATGAGAAAAGCCTAAGCCTGTTCCAATCGCAGTCGAAGCGCCAACAATACCATGTCCACCAAAGAAACCTTTTTCTTGGCTGAACATATGCATTGATCCACCTTTACCACGAGAATAACCACCTTCACGACCCGTTAGCTCCGCCATCACACCTTCTGGTGTCATGCCTTTGGCTAACATGTGTGCATGGTCACGATAAGTTGTCACAACCGTATCAATTTCTTCTTGAACAGATTGAATGCCTGTCACAACGGCCTCTTGCCCGATGTAGAGGTGACAGAAGCCACCGATAAGACCCATACCATAAAGCTGACCCGCCTTTTCTTCGAAGCGACGAATAAGAAGCATCTCTTCGTAAAGCTTCTTCATTTCTTCCAAAGTAGGCTCTGGATTAGAATTTGATATAGTTTTCAAGCTCGGCTTAGAGCCTGCTTTTTTTGATTTTGTTTTTGCCACGTGAGACCCTCTTAATCATTACGCTGTAAATCACCCTTTTTAATACCTATAGGGCAAGCGTTTCGCTAGAAAAAAATTGATTTTTATCCTCATTTTTCAATGAAAAATCGAAGTTTTTAACTAAGCTTTTGATATAAAAGGATTTTAATTTACGTGTAAAATGTTGCTATGAGCGATCTTGTAGCAAAATAAGCTCGTCTTTATGACGATAGCCTAAAACATGGCGCGCGCGTTCTTCTAAAAGGTCACGATCAATTGTACCAGGACGCATCATAACGACCTTCTTTTCAACTTTCGTGCGTTTAGCTTGAACGGTGTCTAATTGTTGTTCAGCGGAAGCAAGTTTATTCTCCAAGGACATTAATCTTAAATATCCACGTTGTCCTGCAACTAAATGATAACAAAAGTAAAAACTTAGGCAGATGCCAATAATAGCCATCATGTTGCGGCGAAGGATATAACGTTTTTGAATAAGCTTTCTCATACCTCTATTGAATCATAAACGAATCACCCTTGCAACAGAAAAAACGCAATAAATTCAATTATTTGCTAACCTTTTCCACAGATTGAAAATGGTTTCATCTAAGTGATTCTAATGATTCACTTTTTTTGATTTTATTTTTTTTATTATCATGGTTTTAAATAAAGAGATATGCAACAAAAGAATGTATAGGTATGCGTTTTTTGCTTGACAATATAATTGCCATATTCTACAACAAATGATAGCGAGAAATAGAAGTATAGGGTGTTATAAAAATTCTATTGGGAGAATATATAACATGATTTTCAAATTTTATTTGATATCCGTATCATATCCACAACGACTTAGGTAGCCGTTTACAGCGCATGTTTTTATTAAAACGTGACGCTTTTGCAATATCTGAAGCATGAAAAAGTGTGATGCCATATAATTTGGCAAACCCTTTGTCTTGCCTAATTTCATAGCTTGTAAACGGCCCAAATAAATCAAAAAACGACACCAAGTTAATGAGAATGCGTCTTGTTCGCATAAATTCTCTGCGACTTAAATTTAAGGACAAATTGTGAAAGGCGCTCTTTCACAAAGGATCCTTGCAACTAAAATTTATGAAGGAAAAATAAAATGATAAACGCAATTAAAAACACTTTTAACACTGATACAAACTGGAAAAAGGTTGCTGTTCCTGCGCTTTTGGCGGCCACACTCGTTGGTGGTTTAGTAGGCTGTGAAGATGATGCAAGGATAGCGTCCCATAACCTATCCAAAGCGGCTGATAATTTTGAAATCAATCGCCGGATTATTTTCTATAATGGTATCACTGATACATACATGGCAACAATTGAAGGTCGTTGTAGCATAGAAGATCAAGGGAAACAGCTGGAAGTGACCTGTAAGACAGGCCCTGATTCATATAAGAAGGATTTCCTTGGTCTTTCTGACAATGTTACATATTTTGCGCAACAGGTGGGAGATGCTGATGTAAATCTGTTTCACCACCGTGTTACGTTCAAGCCACAATCTATCATCCCTGATATAGATTTTCGTGGCGATGCAGGGCAATTGAAAGAGGCTTTAACGCCTGGTGCCAATGAAGCAGTTCCTTTAACAGGACCAAAAATGTAACATTGTACTCTATTATCATATCTCAGGCTCATAGCGAGCCTGAGGTTTATTTAAGCCGCTTTTTTCTTTATTGCTTTCGCTGTTTGCAATGGCGCTCTTAGGAAGTCTGCACCGCAATATTGTGCTGCTGGACCAAGGTCTTCTTGAATTCTAAGAAGTTGGTTATATTTCGCAATACGGTCTGAGCGGGATAATGACCCTGTTTTAATCTGACCGCAGTTTGTTGCCACGGCTAAATCAGCGATTGTCGCATCTTCGGTTTCGCCTGAACGGTGTGACATCACGATGCCGTATCCTGCCTTCTTCGCCATTTCAATCGCTTCTAAAGTCTCAGATAACGTTCCAATTTGATTAACCTTGATCAGGATCGCGTTGGCCGCGCCCATCTCAATGCCTTTTGCCAAACGCTCAGGGTTTGTTACAAACAGATCATCACCCACTAATTGAACACGATCGCCAATACGTTGGTTTAATTTCACCCAACCATCCCAATCATCTTCGTCTAAGCCATCCTCGATCGAAACAATCGGATACTTGTCACAAAGCTCTTCAAAGTAATCAACCATCTCGTCAGATGTAAGGGAACGTCCCTCACCTTCAAGATGATATTTACCATCTTTGTAGAATTCAGTTGAGGCTGTATCAAGAGCAATGGCGACTTCTTCGCCTGCTTTATAGCCAGCGTCGCTTATAGCCTTCATAATAAAGTCTAACGCTTCTGTCGCGCTCTTCACGGCTGGTGCAAAACCACCCTCATCACCAACGTTTGTATTCATGCCTGCGCTTGAAAGTTGTTTTTTCAACGCGTGAAAGACTTCTGTTCCGCAACGTAAAGCTTCGCTGAAGTCTTCAATACCGATAGGCATAATCATAAATTCTTGAAAATCCACTGGATTGTCGGCATGAGCACCGCCATTAATAATATTCATCATTGGTGTTGGAATTGTATGGGCAAATGCTCCACCTAAGTAACGGTAAAGCGGCATATCAACCTCCGCAGCAACTGCTTTCGCCATTGCCAAAGAAACACCCAAAATGGCATTCGCACCAAATTTTGATTTATTCTTGGTACCGTCCAACGCCATCATGACGTTATCGACATAAAGCTGCTCTTCTGGATCTAAGCCACAAAGCGCTTCAAAAATATTGGTATTGATGAAATTAACGGCTTTCTCAACGCCTTTACCACCCCAGCGTTTCTTATCACCATCACGAAGCTCAACAGCCTCGTATGCACCCGTAGACGCACCAGATGGAACCGCCGCGCGACCCATCGCACCACTTTCAAGCACAACATCTACCTCAACCGTTGGATTGCCTCGGCTATCTAAAATTTGGCGTCCAATAATATCAATAATTGCAGTCATGTCTTTTCCTATCTCGTGTATAAATTGAGTAAACAGAATATGCTCAATAACGAAATATGCAATCTATTTTTGAATAGAAAGCTACCCAAGCCTTACTTGGGTAGGGGATCGATAATTTGTGAAACTGGAAGTGTTGGGTTTTTGCAATATTTCTCTCGGCGTAGCGTCATATTATACATCGCCACCATAACGCTCTTTCGGAACGCTAAGTCTTGTGACCATTTATAATCAAAGTCTTCTTGAGCGGAGGCAGAGCGTACTTGCGCCCTCACCTGCCTATAAACTCGTTTTTCAACGCGTGGATATGTTGCGCTAATTCTTAAGGTTTCGTAATTACGGACGGCTTCGGCTTGGTGTTTATCAACCTCGCACTCAAAACCCGTTTTACTGTTCTGATAGCTTTCGTGTGATTGCTTTTTTAATTTTTTTGAAACGCCGCACCCTTTTGCTTTTCGGTATGAAACCTCAAGATTGTTTTTGATGCTTGCTACTTTTTTATTGGCGGGCAAAAAGCCAAGCTCAATATTAAGATCAATCGCGCTTACTAACGCTCTATTTTCCTCAAGCGCATCAAGGTTTTCGTACGTATGTGCAACGGCTCGGTCAATGACGGATTGATCACAGGGCGTGATGTGTCTTTTACTTCGGTCGAAGAAGAAAAACGCGCTGATGCATAGTATTATCAGCAGAATGAATATACGAAATAGTCTAAACAATCTGCACGAGATCCATTGATTTTACGAGGTCATCAACGGCTTTAGCTTGCGCCAAAAAGGCTTCTAAGTCCTTGTATGGAATGGCAGATGGGCCATCGCATTTTGCCTTGTCTGGGTCTTCATAAGCTTCGATAAATAAACCAGCAATACCTATTGCCATGACGGCACGTGTCAGGTCTGGCACTAAACCACGGCGGCCACCAGACGCTTCACTACCAGGGAGGCGCATTTGGCTGGCGTGAACTGTGTCGCAAATAATAGGTGTATTGCCGCTCATCTCTTTCATCACGCCAAAGCTCATCGGGTCAACAACAAGGTTGTCGTAACCCATGGCATGACCGCGTTCACAGATAATAGTGTTATCATTATCGCATTCGCTGAATTTATCGACAATATTGCCTATTTGATAAGGCGACATATATTGCGGTTTCTTGATATTGATTGCACAGTTATGCTTGTTTGCAGAATCTGCCATAGCTTTTACTAGGTCTGTTTGACGCGCTAAAAAAGCTGGGATTTGGATAACATCAACGACTTCGGCAACGATATCACATTGTTCAATTTCGTGTACGTCTGTAATGATTGGTACGTTATCAAATTCGGCTTTCACCTTTTGGAAGATTTTCATTCCCGCCTCTAAGCCTGCACCGCGATAGCTGTGAATACTCGAACGATTGGCTTTGTCGTAACTGGCCTTAAAAATAAAAGGAATGCCAAGCTTGTCTGTGATGGTTTTATAAACCTCAACGGCTTTAAGGGTAATATCCTCGTTTTCAAGGACGTTAAGACCGCCAAATAAAACCATTGGTTTGTCATTGGCGCATTCAATATTTTGGATTTTTGCTGTTTTCATGACAAAATTATTAACGCATTTTGCAGAAAACATAAAGTTTAAAATAGGGCTTACTAAGGCTCAAAAGATCGCGGCTTGATCCCATGCTCTTGCTCTATTTCAATTAACTCATCGTTAGACAGGTAAAAAGCAACGCCCGCAAAAACTCTTGTTGTCCCGATTGGTATGTCAGGTTGCCCATGAAGGCAGCGCTGTGTTGAATAATAAATACCATAGTTTGACGTGGATTGGATGTCTTCTGATTCTGGATTGTCTTTAGAAGCGTAGGACGTACCCAAATTGTTAATGGCTGAATACAAGCCATATAAACGGCCATCTGCGACAAATTCGCTTGGTGGCTTGCCATCAGGATCAAAGTGAAGTGGTTGCGCAGGATGAAATTTGTCACCATTAAAAGCTCTGGTTATTAATTTTGCTCTTTTAAACGGATATAACGGACTTTTACGATATTCTAAATCAATAGCAGTTTGAACCAACTCCTCAAACTGTTCTAAACCTACGGTGTTTTTAGTGCTTGTAGGCAGAGTGCACTTTAATTCACCGGGACGCTTTACCGTTGTGACGTAATGGCGTTCGCCAAAACCTCTTTGATCAAAACTGTCTTTGTCTCTTATTTCCCCAATTTGAAAAGGTAAGTCAAAATGATCGTGTTCTTGCGTAATAGGTACATCAAAGCTAGGCGGCTGAGTGATATCTCTGTGCCCTGAAGCCTTATTGTAATCCTGTGGTAATACTATTTTTGACATTTAATTTCTTTTGTAATGAGAATGGCAGTTAACGAACACCAATGTTTAACTCAAAGCCAACGCATTGAACTTGGACAGTTGCGCTATTATCTTGTGAAATATCGTGATGTGGTTCACTCACAGCATTAACGGACGGCACTATTGATGCGTTTTCTCCAAATATGGCATTAATAAAATCGCCAGATCGTTCTACACTCAACCCCTGAATGACGGTAAGAAGGTCAAGATTGGTTTCAAAGGAAATGCCCGTTTCAGTAAGCTGTACACTACTTGGTATATAAGGAATTTCGGCGCTCCTTACGAAGGTTGATGAGGCTTGAGCGCCAAGTATTCTTAAAGCAATACTAGAAAAAGCGCCTTTCACTGCATGTTGTGATGCTATGTCTTGACTGTGACCTTCCAATTCCAAATTAACTTTTAACATAGTAAAACTCCGTTTAAATCATTATTTGAAGCAATATAGGTATTTTATTGACATAATTCAAGTATTTTGTTATAAAATTTTATGTCTAACATGATTGGTAAAACGCTACCTGCTCTCGCGCTCTGTGCTGCATCTCTTAATGCGAATGCAGGTGATGATGATCTTATAACTGTTTCCAAAGCGTCCGCTTTAATTGGTACGTATCATTTTGAAAGACAAACCCCAAAAGGTAATGATTACAATGAGCTAAACCTTGGTGGAGCATTATATTTTAAGCACCGAGATATTGATAAATGTAGCTTTTTTGTCGCTAGTTTCACCAATAGTGTTCATGAGCACGCCATCGTTGGCGGTGCGGAGTGCGACATTTTTAAAACGTCTAAATTGGGCGGTCTAAATGTTGATCTATCCTTGGGCTTGATTTTCAAAGGATACAATAATTATCGGGAATCTTTTGAAGATAAAACGGGTCTATCTACACCACCCGCCCTATCTTTTGGAATTGTCTCTGAAGCTTTGACATGGACTTTTAGCAATAGCCATTCAGTGGCGCCAAAACTTTTAGTCACGCCGCCTAGTAAGCATAGTGCATCTGTTGGACTGGGTGTGAATTACACCTTTTAAACTAAACGTCCCTGCTCCATCGCCGCTTTAACGAAACTAGTGAATAATGGATGTGGCTCAAATGGTTTGGATTTTAATTCAGGGTGATACTGCACGCCAATAAACCAAGGGTGATCTTCACGTTCACAAATTTCGGGTAATGTGCCATCGGGTGATGTTCCAGACATTATAAATCCAGCTTTTTCCAACTGTTCCTTATAATTTATGTTCACCTCATATCTATGGCGGTGACGTTCAGATATATCAGTTGAGCCATATATTTCAGCAACTTTTGAGCCTTCCTTAAGATTGGCTGGAAACGCACCAAGACGCATTGTCCCGCCAAGGTCTGTTTCATTAGAGCGTACCTCTTTGACGTTGTCCTTTGTCCATTCAGTCATAAGACCGATTAAGGGTGAACCGCCATTTTCAAACTCTGATGAACTGGCATCTTCTATACCTGCTAAGTGACGTGCGGCTTCAAGAACGGCCATCTGTAGTCCAAAGCAAATTCCAAAATAAGGAATTTTCTTCTCACGAGCATATTGCGCGGCTTTAATCTTACCTTCAGCGCCCCTATTCCCAAATCCACCAGGAACAAGAATACCATTCACACCTTCAAGGGCATGGGCAATATCATCATTCGATTCATCAAAAAGCGTTGCTTCAACAAATTTGATATTTACTTTCACCTTATTGGCTATGCCGCCATGAGTAAGAGCTTCGTTCAAAGACTTATAGCTATCATTCAGGTTGGTGTATTTACCAACAACCGCAATGGTCACTTCACCTTCTGGGTTTTTAATGCGGCGCATGATGCGCTCCCATTTTTCCAAATCAGGCTCAGGCGCGTCCGTAATGCCAAAAGCATCAAGTACTTGCGTGTCTAAACCAACGGCATGATAGGTCAGCGGCACTTCATAGATGCTTGAGGCATCTAGCGCAGGAATAACTTTGTTTTCATCAATGTTGCAAAATAATGAAATTTTACGCAGCTCATCTTCTGGTACTGGGCGATCTGCACGGCAAAGAAGAATACGCGGACGAATACCCATCCCCATAAGCTCTTTAACGCTATGCTGAGTTGGCTTGGTTTTAAGTTCACCTGCCGCAGGAATATAAGGTAACAGTGTTACATGAAGGAACAGCGCGCGTTCCCTTCCCATTTCATTGCCGAACTGACGCAGGGCTTCGATGAATGGTAAACTTTCGATATCACCAACAGTTCCACCAATTTCACAAAGAACAAAATCGGCCGTCCCATCCTTTTCGCTGATGAAGTCTTTGATTTCGTTTGTAACATGAGGGATAACTTGAACCGTTGCCCCCAAATAGTCACCTTGACGTTCTTTTTGTAAAACGCTTGTGTAGATGCGGCCTGTCGTCACATTGTCATTTTGGCTGGCTGGGTTGCCTGTAAAACGCTCGTAATGTCCTAAATCAAGATCAGTTTCCGCCCCGTCGTCGGTCACAAAAACTTCACCATGTTGAAAGGGACTCATCGTACCCGGGTCAACGTTCAAATAAGGATCAAGCTTACAAAGGCGAACCTTGAAACCACGCGCTTGTAATAATGCGCCTAAAGCCGCAGAACCCAGTCCCTTCCCTAAAGATGAAACCACACCGCCTGTAATAAATATAAATTTTGTCGCCATAAATGCCCTATTAATCGGACATACTTTTCCGACCTTAAATTACTCTGATAAAGGGGCTGTCGGTGCAGGAATATCTTTAATTTTGGGATCTTCCGAAGCCGTAGCCTTCGGGAGTTTGTTATCGTCTGTTTTGTCGGTTGTGTCAACCACCGCAGGAGGATTATCTAAGGTTTCCAACAAACTTTTTGATGAATTATTATTTCCTGCCAATACAGCGAGAATCAAACTTGTGCAAAAGAAGCCCGCTGCGCACATTGCTGTGGCACGTGTCAGAATGTTTCCTGTCTGACCTGCAGACGCTAATCCACCTAAACCACCAGAACCACCGCCAATACCAAGGCCGCCCCCTTCAGAACGTTGAAGAAGAACAAGCCCTATAATTGATAGAGCCAAGATTAGGTGTACGATAAGTATAATATTTTCCATGGTGAAAAGTAATAAAACCACGCGAGCCAAATGTCACGTGGTTTTTTTATCTTATTCCTGGTGACAAGCTGGCTGTAACTGCTTGTTCTGTATTTTGCCCGAAATATCCCTCGCAGAAAAACTGGGAATTAGTCTGACGAAAGCCCATTTCAAAAGCTAAGCTTGCAGGATTGGGCTCATTTATTGAAACATCAAAGGATGTGCTTCCTGGAATATCTAGAGCATTTCCAAATTCATCAAACGTAACACTGGCCCTTGAATCAAAGATTTGAGTAATCGTTGTTTGTTCAGGATTTTGATCAACTAGAATAAAAGATTGTCTTTGTTCATCTAATGATGTGCATTGAAACACTTGATCACCATCAATTAAAAGATCACCATTTTCTGATAAACAAGCGCCGTCTGCATCGGCTGCTACGCCCGTGTGAAATTGCCCTTCAATATTTGCAAAGGTACCAACTTCATATCGAGTTTGAGGTCTTTGAGCTGTTTCAGTTGAACAAGGATCTGAATCTGTTGGTGTTACAACTTCTGGTACGGTAGGATCGATAATAATGACCTGTCCATCTTTACCGTCTTTACCTGAACATCCTGCCATTGCAAGTGTTAAAGAAAGTGCTGGTATGGCTAGTGTTGTATTGGTTTTATTCATAGTCATTTTCCCTGCATATACATTTTAAAGTTTGGTAAGAATACACTTAACAAAAATTATGTCAATTTTTAACTGTATGGGCCAAATGTCACGTGGTTTTTTATTTTATTGCAATGTTTGATGGCAAAAATCATTACTTCTATTTAACAGCTCTCTCATTGCGCCGTCTTTGGTATTGTTTGTGCCATTCAAAAATTCGGTATTTGAAGACAGAACTTCACCATCAATTAAAAAAGTCTGTTGCACTCTATTCGTAAAGTCGTCTTGTAAAACGTATGAAGAGCGCCCGTCTTGTTGACAGCTATAAGCCGCATTATCAAACCTAACATTTTGAAAGCTTGACAGATCATCGGAAAACGAAATTGGTTCACCTGTTCGACAAAAATCATCGCTTAGGCGTTGCGCACTATCTATAGCTTGGGCTTCCATGCCGCTTGAGGGTGTCATCACACTTACGTCAAAAATACCTCGATCAGGTGAAGTTGTAATTAACGTTATGTCGTCAAATCTGCGTTCGTTTACAATTATGAATGAAGAAGCTGTAAATGAAGCACCTAGCTCACTTGTACATCTAGAGTATTCTACACCATCGGCTAAGAGGGTTGTTTCATCCAAGGTCACACAAGGTCTACTCGTGTCATCTGCATCTTCTCCGATAACAAACCCTGTTCCAGCCGCATATGGCGTTTCTATGGGCGTTTGATCGTTATAGGCGATATCAATGTCACACTCATCATCGGCAAAGATATTATTAATATTAGTTCCCGTAGGTTGCTCTTGTGTACTATTGCTACTACCACATGCTGCTGTTACTAAAGCCAGTACGCCAGTTGTCGCTAAAGTTCTAAGTTTATTATGTGTAGCCATAATGTTTTCCAATGCTCGTTATTTTTTTGTAAACAGAAAAGTAATACAGTTTATGCATTATGTCAATAAAAACTTAACTGGCCTTAGCAATGCCTACAAAATCTTCGGCTTTTAATGATGCCCCGCCAATAAGCGCCCCATTAACGTTCTTCACACCAAAAATCTCTTTGGCATTGGCTGGTTTGACTGATCCACCGTATAAAATACGCACATTGTTAAAGTCTTCGATTTTTTCAGTCAATTTGGCACGTATGAAGTTATGCATATCTTCAATGTCTGCTTTAGTTGCGGTTTTTCCTGTACCGATCGCCCAAACAGGCTCGTACGCAATAACAGTGTTAGATGCGGTTGCTGTTTCTGGCAAAGAGCCAAAAAGTTGTTTTTCAACAATAGCTTTTTCTTCCCCCGCTTCACGCTCTGCTTCCGTTTCACCAACACATATAATAGATGTCATGCCATTTTCATTGGCCATAAAGGCTTTTTGTTTAATGAGCATATCGCTTTCGCTGTAATATGAACGACGCTCACTATGCCCTAAAATAACATGGGAACAATTGACGTCTCGCAGCATTGGTGCAGAAATATCACCAGTGTAAGCACCATTCTCAAATGGGGAGCAATCTTGTGCACCCAGTGATACCGCCATAGATAGCTCAGCTTGAACAGGCACTATATGATGTGATGATGGGCAAACCAAAAAATCGTTATTTTCTAACAATTGCGCGTCATTTTGTACTTCAGCCACAATATTGTGCGCCAATCCAACAGCGTCTTTAAGGTTGCCATTCATTTTCCAGTTACCAGCGATTAAATTTTTCATGTCTATAACGTCTCATCCTTGTTGTTCTTGGTGTTGCTCTTAACCTAAGCTCCTCTTATAGTGTTATCAGAATTTTTTGCAAGTATGAGAAAAAGATAGGAATTATTTTATGTTATCAGCACTACGTAACGGCGCTAAAAAAGGTTTTTTTAAATACATTCTGCTGGGGCTTCTGGTTCTAGCTGGGGGTGGCTTGGTCTTTACAGACGTGGGTGGTTTCTTCCGCGGCGGTGTTGGAAACAACCTTGTTGCCAAAGGTAAAAATATAGAAATCAGTACGATGCAGTTTGATCGCACCGTGCGTCGTATTTTGTCGCGTCAAGGGATGAGTCCTCAAGAAGCTTATAATCTAGGCATGATCAACCAAATCCTTAATGGTGAAGTGCAAACACAAATCCTTACAAGAGAAGCCCAAGACTTAGGTGTCGCAATTAATGACAAGGTTGTCATGGCGCATATTTCCAAAATTGCCGAGCCACTTGCTCAAAATGGTGTCAGTAAAAGAGAAGCTCTTCAGCAAGTCCTTAATTCTCAAGGGATCTCCGAAGGTGAATTTATCCAAGCCATCCGTCAGGAAATGGGTAACACCCTCTTCCGCTCCGCAATAATAAGCGACGATGTCGGAATTTCTCGCGCTCAAGCTGAAGACTTATACCAATACCAAAATGAAATTCGTGATGCACGTGGTTTTGTTTTAAGCAATAAATTTGCTAAGATTGAACAAGAGGCTTCAGACGAAAATCTTCAAAAATATTATGAAGCAAATAAGGCAGATTTCCTAATTTCTGAAAAACGTAACATCACTGTAGCAACTTTGAAAAAAGAAATGCTTCAGGATAAAGTCGAAATTACAGATGAAGAGCTAAAAGCAGCTTACGCTGAAAATCTTGAAACATACAAAAAACCTGAGCGTCGTAAATTAAGCCAAGCTATCATTGACCGTCAGACAGATGCTCAAGAAGTGGTAAAAAAGCTTAATAAAGGTAACAGCTTGAAAAAAGCAGTTAAGACCGT
>JALZUF010000203.1 GCA_023301785.1 Alphaproteobacteria bacterium
GATAACATCGCACGTACCATTTCCTTGTCCCCTGTTGGGAATACATCAATAATACGATCAACTGTTTTAGCCGCGGTATTCGCGTGCAACGTTGCAAAAACAAGGTGACCTGTTTCCGCCGCCGTCAGGGCGAGTGAGATTGTTTCATAATCACGCATCTCCCCAACCAAAATAACATCAGGATCTTCACGCAACGCGCTCTTTAGGGCATTTTTAAACGAATGTGTATCGCGGCCTAATTCACGGTGGTTAATCAAACTCTTTTTCGACGTATGGAAGAATTCCACTGGATCTTCAATCGTCAGAATGTGCTTACCTTTTGTTTCATTAATGTGGTTAACCAAAGACGCCAAGGTTGTCGACTTACCAGAACCTGTCGCCCCTGTAATAATAACAATACCTTTTTCCAGTTCCGCAAACTTACGAATAGATGGTGGTAAATCTAACTGGTCCATTGTCGGAATTTCAGAAGGAATAGTTCTGAAAACGGCCGCCGCGCCATTACGCGTGTTAAACGCATTCACACGAAAACGTGCCTTATCTCCAAACGAGATCGCCATATCCAATTCAAATTCACGTTCATAAATTGCACGCTGGTCTTCTGACATCACCGAATAAAGCATGGAGCGAATTTCTTCACTTGATAAAGCCTCAGCCTTGACGCGTTTTAATTGACCATTCACACGAATGATTGGCTGGCACGTTGCGCTGATATGAAGGTCAGATGCATTATTTTGCATCGCAAAAGCAAGAAGTTGGGTTAAATCCACGAGTCTTAGTCCCCTTAATTATAATTCTTAAAATTCAGCCTCAAAGAAAGTGAAACCGTTACATTATTTATACCCGATATTTACAAACGAAAAGTAAACAAAATGAGATAAAATCTTACTTATTAGTTTGATGTATTATGCAACATCGGTCAACACCCTAATCCATACGAAAACCTATCGAATTTCACGGCATTAAAAACCAGACGCTAGAAATAAATAACACTGCAATTACAATAGATTGGCTTATTTTCTTATACTTGAAAATCAAAACCGTTTGGCAAAAAATAAACGTAAATACAAACAATAATAAGATTGTTTTAAAATTGAATTCCATAAGGATGAAAATGGCATAACATCCCCCCCAAACAAAAAGCTCTGTCATCAGATACTGAACAGGAATTTTTGTTTTACAATACGCGCATTTGCCGCGTTGAAATAACCAAGAAAAAACAGGAATTAAATTTTGAGTATGTAAGACGTGCTGACAACTTGGGCAAAACGATCGCGCTTCATGGTCATGGCCTTTATTCCAAATCCAAGACTTCCCTATAGAAGCTCGATAAATAACTGCCGTGGCAAAGCTACCTAAAACAAGACCAAGAAATATAATAATTAAACTTTGAAGATAAAAACTATCCTGAAGCAAAGACAATGTATGAAATTACAAACGTCTAAGCGCGGCCAAACGATCATAAATCTGATCTCTTGGAAGAAGTGAAGTCGCGCTGTTGCTTACGTCAATTTCCAATGCCTTTTGATAATACTCAATCGCAGAAGTAGATGAGTTTGCTTTATCTAAAACAATCGCAAGATTGTAAAAGTGTAATGGATTTTGTGGTTCCATTGATGATGCAACACCAAGGTAACGGCTTGCTTCTTCAAGATTACCCATCTTCGCGCTTACCAGCCCAAGCTGCGCTGCAACGACTGGGTTTTCCGCACCGCTGTTCCACATCTTCATAAGCTTGTTATAAGCTGTGCGTGGCTGACGCTGTTCCAGTAAACCCATCATATTAGAAATCGCATTTGAATTACGCGGATCAACTTTTATCAGCTCTTCATAAGTTGCAACGGCAGATTCATTAAAACCATTTTGTTGCTGTGCCACAGCCAAACCCATAAGAATTTGTGGATTTTTACGATTCTTTTTATACAAACCTTCATATAACTCTAACGCCGCAGAATTACGCCCTAGCTTAAGTGCGCGCTGCGCGGCAACGATTTTTGCTTGTTGGCTGTTTGCAGGTGCATTTTTATGCACAACAACAAAGCTAGATCCTGGCTCATACCGTGGATCAACTTGACGTGGTCCCGCTGATGCACCAAGACGACCTGGGCCAACTGAACTTGAATCATAGTAAGTCCCTGAATAAGGAACAGTTGCAGGTTGGTTAATTTTTTCATCAGCAAATAAATCATCATCCAGTTCAACCAAAACATCTGGCTCTTCTGGTTCAGCTGTTGGAGCCGCCAAAGGGGCTGTTGGTTTTGCTGTTGCCGACTTACTACCTGGCATTCTTAAAGTTGGTGCCTCAGATTCTGGAACAACTGTTTGAACAGGCTGTATTGGAAGATCATCCAATTTCATATCATCTTGCGCGCTCGCACTCATTGGCGCCATCGAGATAACCGCGATAGATATAACTAACAAGCTTGCTTTTGTTTTTAGAATGTTTTGACGATATTGAATAGTCATGACTGAAAAAACCGATCGTAGAATTAAATGTGATAGAAAATGAAAATTACAGGATATTATAACAAAGAAAACACAAAAAAGAAATTATGAAATTTAAGCCTCAATAAGCTTTAAGAATGCCCGCTCAATATCATCTTCCCCTGCCTTTTTAAGCATTTCTTTGGGTGTTCCGATGAATATGATCGTTTTATTGTGAAAAACCGCTACACGATCACACAATTCAGCCACATCAGCCAAAATATGAGAACTCATGAAAACGGAGCGATTACTGGCTTTGGTCTCTTTAATGATCGCTTTTACTTCTTGGCGTGCCTTTGGATCCAAGCCACTCATCGGCTCATCCAAAATCAATAATGGCGCTTGCGTAAGAAAATTAGCAATAAGACCCAACTTCTGGCGCATTCCTTTTGAGTACGAATTCACACGTTTTTCTAAAAACTCTGAATTTAACGACAGCTTTTCAACAGCTTCACGCGCATCAGATAGTGATATTTTTTGCTTATAAAGCTCTAATGAGAATTTAATAAAGTCAAAGCCAGACAAAAACCACGGCGGATCAAATCTTTCTGGTAAATAAGAAAAGCCCGCTTTGCCATCTTGCAAAACGATATCGCCAGAAAACTTTTCACGTAAGCCCAATATAGTTTTAATTAAGGTTGTTTTACCCGCCCCGTTTAAACCAACAAGCCCAAATACTTCACCTTTTTTAATTTCAAAAGATACATCTTTGACAACCTCATTACGATGATACCCCGCATGAAGCGATTGAACAGATAAAGCGATATCAGAAGACATTTATATAATATTATCCTGGTAAGAAAACGCGTGTATCAATATTAAAACGCTGATGCGATCTTAATTTGATTGGGAAAATCTGATTTGTGTATTCATCAAACCACTTAATTTTAACTGTGTTTTTACGAACCACGATATCCAACACTTCTGGTGGAATACGATCAGGCGTTACTTTTTGACCATTCAACCAAATCGTCCAATCACCGGCAGACAAGTAAACAATACCGCCTAATGAAAGCTCACGAGGGCCTTTTATAACAGTCCCATCTTCGGCACGTCTGATCTCACTATCTGTAGGCGCACGTGTAGTTAGGCCAAGGCGCGCTTCTTGGATAAGGCTTTCTTCAGACGGTGTGAAAAACATTGATGGTATTAAGGTTGGATCAATACGCGGACGCACAAGCTCAATACGGTCAACCATTTCATCAACCAGCTTATTACCGCTTTTTTGAATCGGCGATAAAAATGGCAATTCTTTTTGAACGTCTTCATTCATTTGAGCGACATTAACCTCGACATCACCATCTTGTGGAGGTGGTGTTTGCGCGTTGGTCGAAGCGTTATAAGTAACCACAACGAACAAGCATAAAAAAGATAAGAGGATATTTTTAAACATTATCGTGCCCCCTCATTTGAAACAGCCAAGCTGTCATCTGGCACCATTGTCTTCCATGATGCTGTAATGGTCGCCGTAATAACAGGCTCCGCTTCGCCAACACCAATTTGTCTTAACAATGGTTGTGTAATTTCTTTTTTGCGTTCCAACTTCACGTCTCTAATAATAAGTTGCCCTGGAAAACCATAGTTTAAGAGATATATAAACTTATAAACATCCGCGTCTTCGATGGCGCCTAGTGAAAAATCAATATCCGTATTTAAAATTTTATAGCCAGCATCTTTGGCTTTTTCATTTGGAACTGTCTGCGCAGGACTAATCGTGTAACGTGCCGATAATAATCTGCTTTCTTGCTGCATCGCAATAATACGTTGCTTCGCAACAACACGATTTTGTGGATCAAAAAATCCAAGCTTTTGCACGTTCGCAAATTGATCTTTTTGCTTATCGAATTCTTCCATGCCTTTGACAAGTTTATTCATGTCTTTGGTCATCTCAGAGATTTCACGTTTTTCTTTTCTAAGTTCACGCTCTTGCTTATCTAAAGCAGGTTGCACCATTTGCGATTTGTATAAAAACGCAATTACGATAAAGCCCGCCAATAGAGCAATAATCAAAAATTTATTAAATCCTATGGTTCTAATCATTTCAAAGGCCCTGTAATCATAATTTCTGCCGTATAATCTTCTGGCTCGTCATTTTGTGCTGATGATCTGCCGGATTCACCAACAAAGTTACCCGTGTAACTTAGGTCAGCAACTTGCTTAACAACCTTCACATCATAATTTTGTAAGTTATTTTGCAGACGGTCTCTAAAATCATTGATCAACTCAACACCAAGATCAGAATCCACATCTTCATCAAAAGATAATGTCATGATGCCTTCAATTTTATTAAGCTTCTTAACATTATCGTCTTCGTTATTTCTATTTTTCTTACCGCGGTTAAGAATTTTCTGTTGAACAACATTTTCAACAGGTCTTTTTAATACAAACTCATCTAGGTTCAAATCTGCACCAATTGAATTACCAATCGCTTTAATTAAAGGTAGCGGCTTAATCTTTTCCGCCCTAATTTCATTGAACGTTTCAACAGAATTTTTCACGAGAAGAAAATCAAAGCCAATCGCCTTTTTCTTTTCCAGTTCTACATCATATTCTTGCTTAACAGACTTCATACGCTCTTCCGTCATGCGCATACTGTCATTCACTTCCAACGACTTTGTCCATGCTGTAAAAGCTTGATAACCAAAATACGCGGCGCCTGCAAGCAAACCCAGAATCACAAAATTGGCAATACGTTTTGGCTTAGTGATGCTATCAACAACCGTTGTTTGCATCGGCAATCTAAACTTGCCCTTGCGTCCTAAATACGCGGCATGAAGCGGGTCCGCATAACGCAAATCCTTTTGCATACCCAAATTAACATTCATAAACTTAGCGGCCTGCTCAGCATTTAAGACCTTAAGATTACAATTAACGCTAATCGCATTCTCAACATATTGGTCAACAACGTCGTTACCAACAATTAAAACGTTTAAACCGTCAGTTTCTTTGTACCCAAATCGGGTTAAGTAACTCATCGTCGCATTAAGCTCACCAGAAATTTCCTTTGCCCAAAGCTCAGGTTCAACGTCTGTATCAACAATCGGGCTCATTCTTGTAAGAGCAAGCTCACCATTACGTGTTACGATCTGCCTTACACCGCCGCCTTCATGTTGTCCCATAAAGATCGTCCACGAAGCACGACCTCTAAATTCTTTAAATGCTTTGACGGATAGGGCTTTCACCATTGCCGCTGCTTCGATTGGTAATAGGTACAATCCAACAACAGTAACGTTTGCACTTTGCACCGCGCTCATTGTTTTTTGGAACGCATCTGATGCAGGAATAGCCGCAAACAAATAAGCTTGCCCTTTCCCAGGCTGCGCCATATTCGCAAGACGCTCATCTAATTTAAGCGCCGCGCGAATTTTATAATTTGGAAACGCAATACCAAGGCGTCTTTTTAAGACATTGGCACGGTCCATAAGACCAACTTTTGGCACACGCTCTTTACGGTAATGTTGTTCGACCATGTCGTTCAAAAGAACAACAGGTTTTTTCTTACAATTCTTGGTTAAGATGTGTTGAACTGTTTGCTCAAAGTCATCCGTATTCCATGTAATGAATTCTACAAATCGTGCGCCCAACGAAGTAACCGCAAAGATTTGCAGTCCCTCGTCACCAAGGATTAAAACTGTTTTTGAGGAAGATAGAAAAGACACGTTTCGAGATAACCTTTAAAAATTTAAATCAATAAGATGTAATATCACCAATACTTGAGTAGATCGGACCAAAGACTCCAGCCGCAATCCACAGTATCATAGCACCAAGTACCACAGTAAGTGAAGGCTCAATCATCGTAATAACTTTTTGAACCTCCTCATCAACATCATTCGTATAGAATTCTGATACCTGATCTAAAACCGCGGTCAACCCACCAGACTCCTCACCAACACGCACCATACGCACAACCATAGAAGGAAACTCACCACTTTTGTTCAATGCTTCAGACAGGGGGTCACCTTGCTTTACGTAAACTTTAACGTTCTCAAGTCCCTCTTTAAGCACACGGTTACCCACGGTATCCGTCGCTGCATCCAGCGCTTTGAGCACTTCAATACCACCAGCAAACAATGCACCAAAAGTTTGTGAAAAGCGTGAGATATTAATTTTTCGAATAAGCGACCCCATAACAGGCGTCTTAAGCGCGATGGCATCAATCCGATAAGCAAAGCTTTCCGATGTTCTACTAAGAAAGATAATCCCTATCGTAATTACAACAGGTAGGATTAATAATATAACCCAGTGTGCCGAGAAGAATTCAGATGTTGTAATTACGATAGGGATTATCTTTCTTAGTAGAACATCGGA
>JALZUF010000204.1 GCA_023301785.1 Alphaproteobacteria bacterium
TATATTGGTTATAGTATGTTGCCTGCCAATGATGTTGCGTTCGTAAATTAGAAAGTTAAAAAATATGACATGGGATTCAATTTTTATTTTGGCGATGGCCGTTGGTGCGTTGGCGATTAAGCCGGGGGCGGGCATGATGATGGTTATGTCGCGCACCATTGCACAGGGCTGGAGCGCTTGCATAGCCTACGCCGCAGGGTTTTCCGTTATTAGTATTTTATTTTTATTGCTTGTGATCTTTGGTTATAAATTTTTTGAAGGTGTTGATATTGTTTTTATCTCAATTTTGATTAAATCCTTTTCGGCGTTGTATTTGATATGGCTTGGCGTGAAGGGATTGCGTGAGGCGGTTGATGATTTGAAAATATCAGAAACGAAGGCTGAAACTTTCTATGATAATTTTACGGCATCCTTGGCTTTGACTTTGTCCAACCCATTAACCATTGTTTTTTATGCAGGGATATTACCGACAATTTTGAATATAAAATCTGTAACTAGTTTTGATGTCTTAATTGTTTGCATTGTTATAACGGTTGTCGAATTTGTTGTGGCGATTGGGTATTCATTGCCGCTGGTTTTATATCGTAAAAGCATTAAGCCAGAGTTTTTAAAAGGTCTTAAATACTTCTCATCAATCGTGATTATCTTAGTGGGTCTTTATATCGGTTATACGGCGTTGCCTGCGGAAGATTTAAAGTTAGTCTTTTAGTGTTTTCTTGAGCTGATAAAGCGCATCAAGAGCTTCGCGAGGGCTAAGGTCATCAGGGTTTATGGCACTTAATGCTGTCTCTAGTTCTGAGGTTTGTATGGGCGCTTCTGGGACATGATTAGTGAATAACGGCAAGTCCATTTCTAATTTTTGAACCGCGTTCTCTTTTTTGTCAGAGGTTAAATTTGTCAGCACGCTTTTTGCGCGGTCTATCACATTGGGTGGCAAGCCAGCGAGCTTGGCAACATGAATGCCGTAGGATTTATCGGCTGTGCCTTCGACAACATTATGCGTAAAGATGATATCACCTTTCCATTCTTTTACCTGCAGCGAATAACAGCATAAATTTTCTAATCTGTTTTGTAATGAAGTAAGCTCGTGATAATGCGTAGCGAAAAGCGCGCGTGATTTATTGACTTCGTGTAATTGCTCAACACACGCCCATGCAATGGATAGGCCATCAAAGGTGGCGGTGCCGCGTCCAATTTCGTCTAAGATAACGAGTGAACGCTCTGTTGCTTGGTTGAGGATGATGGCTGTTTCCACCATTTCCACCATGAACGTGGATTGTCCACGTGCCAAATCATCCGCCGCACCAACACGGGAAAACAGGCGATCAACAAGGCCGATATGCGCGTGGCTGGCGGGTATGTAAGAGCCAATTTGCGCCATGATAACAATGAGTGCATTTTGGCGGAGGAAAGTAGATTTACCCGCCATGTTTGGCCCAGTGAGCAGCCAAAGTTTTTGATTGTCACTGAGGTTGCTATCATTCGGAATAAACTGTTTATTTTCTTTTTGGAGCGCGGCCTCAACAACGGGGTGGCGGCCTTCTTTAATATCAAAAGTAAGGCTGTTATCGAGTTGTGGGCGCGTGTAATTATTCTCAACGGCTAAGCTTGCGAGCGCACTGGCGACATCAAGGGCGGCAAGGCCGCTTGCGACAAGAGCGATTTCATCGGACAAGTTATTGACTTGGCGAAGCAGGTCGCTGAAAATTTCCTGTTCAATGGCGAGGGATTTATCCGCCGCGGAAGATAGGTCACGTTCAAGCTCCGAAAGCTCTGGCGTTGTGAAGCGCACATTGTTGGCCAAAGTTTGACGGTGGATGAAGGGATTGTCGTCTTGTTTTTCATCGCCAATCTTCACCATGAGTTTGTCAGCATGACGTGCGGTGACGTCAATGAAATAACCAAGGACGTTGTTGTAAGTAACTTTAAGTGTGTCGATTTTTGTAAGCTCACGATACTTGGCCTGAAGGGCGGCAATGTGTCGTTTGCTGTCATCACGCAAGCCGCGCAGTTCATCGAGGCGTGCGTTGAAACCTTGTTCAATAAATCCACCATCACGATCTAAAAAAGGAAGGTCAGGTTTTAGGGCTTTTGCTAAGATATCGCTAAGCTCTTTTAGTTGGTTCGATTGTTTTATGTTTGATTGTATTGTACCAAGTGATTTTTCTTTGGCTTGGATGAGTATGGCAAGTATTGTTTCGGCATTGTTAAGGCCGTCACGTAAGGCGCCTAAATCTCTAGGGCCGCCGCGGTCAACAGAAAGGCGTGCGAGGGCGCGTTCCATATCAGGGATTTGTTTTAAGTAATCTCTAACGTTTTCACGTAAAGGTTTTTGTGTAACGAATGTTTCGACTTCATCTTGACGTGAGATTAGTTGGTCAAGGTTTGTTAGTGGCGCGGATAAGCGTAATTGCAAGGCGCGTGCGCCAGACGCGCTGACGGTATGATCGATAACAGATAGCAGTGAGCCTTTGCGTTCGCCTGACAGCGTACGGGTTAGTTCAAGGTTACGGCGTGTGGCGGCATCAATTTCCATCGTCGCGCCCGTGGCAACTTGTTGGGGACGTTTTAGGTGTGGAATTTTTCCTTTTTGGGTGCGCTCGACGTAGTCAAGTAATGTACCTGCTGCAGAAATTTCCGCGCGGCTGAAAGCGCCGAAGCTGTCGAGTGTGCCGACACCAAAAATACCCTCTAATCTTTTTTGTGCATTTTGTGAATCGTAGAGTGAATTAGACAGCGGCGTGATCACGTCTTGGTAGGGCGCGAACGCATCAAAGAGGTTTTCGCTTTGGATCATTTTATCAGCGATCAGAAGCTCACGCGGGTTCACGCGTTCAACCGCCAAGCTCAGGTTCTTTTCTGGTAATGCTTGGACAAAGAAATCGCCCGTTGAAAATTCCAGCCATGCCAAACCATATTGCCCAGCAATTTCGGAGAGGGCGGCGAGGTAATTGTTTTCGCGTGCATCGAGAAGATTATCTTCGGTCAGTGTTCCTTGTGTAACAACACGCACAACATCACGGTGAACAAGGGCTTTGGAGGCTGGTTTGCCTTCGGCCTTGGCGCGGGCTTTGGCTTGGTCGGGTGTTTCGGCCTGTTCGCAAACGGCAACCTTATAACCTGATTGAATGAGTTTTGCTAAATACGGCTCGTAGGAATGAAAGGGGACACCGCACATAGGAATGTCTGTGCCATCGGTCTTACCACGTTTTGTGAGTGTAATGTCTAAGACTTGTGAAGCGGTGACGGCATCATCAAAAAATAGCTCGTAAAAATCACCCATACGGTAAAACAACAAGCATTCAGGATACTGCGCCTTGATGAATTTAAACTGCGCCATCATGGGCGTATTGCCTTGGGCAAGAAGATCCTCAATAGAATTTTCTTCCTCTTTAGGGATAGAGGGGGCTTTCATGGCGGCGTGTGACATAAGCCAGAGTGTAAAACAAGAAAAGCCCGCAGGTCACGGGCTTTTTAGGGGTTTTCCCTTAAGTTTTTGCTTGAGGCTTACGAGCCACCATTTACAAGTCTGAGTGCTGGTTTTGCTGTCGCTTGATGTTGAATTGTATCAGTGGCTACATCAGCATTTAATTCTGTGGTTGCCGCGAAAGGTCCTCTCGCAGTAGGCCCTCTTAATTCATCAAAATCCCAATTTCTTTCCTTAAGGAACTTTTGGTATTCTTGTTGGGCTTTATCATTTTTATCATTACTCATATTAAACACACCTTTTTACCATAATTTATAAATACGGCGTATAAGTAGCAGTCAGTTATGTAGGTGTCAACGTGGATTTAGCCTTTAGTTCCCGTAGAGCCGAAACCGCCTGCACCACGGTCTGTTTCTTCGAGTTCATCGGCGACTTCCCATGCGACGGTGGCGTGTTTTGCGATGACCATTTGGGCGATACGCATTCCGCGCTCAACGGTAAATTCTTCTTGACCTAGGTTGGCTAAGATCACACCGATTTCACCGCGATAATCGGCATCGATTGTGCCGGGTGAATTTAAAACGGTTACGCCGTGCTTTAACGCTAAGCCAGAGCGAGGGCGAACTTGTGCTTCATATCCTTCAGGCAGAGCGATTGTAAGACCTGTTGGGATCAACATACGCTCACCTGGGCCAATCTCGATGGCTTCTTCTAATGCGGCGGTTAAATCCATGCCTGCCGATTGTTCTGTGGCGTAGGTCGGTAATTGCAAGCCAACCGCGTGTTCCATAGGAGTGAGGGAGACTTTTACTTTATCAGGCATTTGTTTTCTTTCTGTTTGTTTTTCGTCATGCACGTTAGCGTGAGGACAAATCTATTCAGCCGCTTGCGCGGTTTTGTTCGCTTCAAAATACTTAATGATTTCTGTGACAATGTCACGGGCTATTATGGTCTTATCCGCCATTTCAAAGTCGGTTTGATTATCTTTGGTGAGAAGGATCGGTTTGTTTTGATCGCTGCCGAAAATATCATTTTCACCGACATTATTGGCGATGATCCAATCACATTTTTTTGTTTCTAATTTCGATTTTGCATTTTCAATGAGGTTCTCTGTCTCTGCGGCAAAACCGATAACAAGAGAAGGGCGCTTTGTTTTATGCGTTGATATTGCTTTTAAGATATCAGGATTTTCAACCATTTCTAATGTTGGCGGTTTTTTATCTTTACCCTTTTTGATTTTATTGTCTTGAAAGTTTTTTACGCGCCAGTCTGATACGGCGGCAGCGCAAATTGCGATATCAGCGGGCAGGTTTTCTTCTGCGGCTTTAAGCATTTGATCGGCGGTTTCAACAGCAATTGTTTTTAAACCTTTTGGATTTGGAATGTTCACGGGGCCTGTAATCAGTGTCACGCTGGCACCTGCTTGCTCCAAGGCACTGGCGAGGGCGTGGCCTTGTTTTCCAGAGGAGCGATTGCCGATGAAGCGCACAGGGTCAATCGGCTCGTGCGTTGGGCCGCTGGTGACGATGGCTTTGAGGCCAGCCAGTGGTTTGTTGTTTTGAAAATGCTCAATAACGTGTTGCAAAATATCTTCGGGTTCTTGCATACGACCGACACCGTTCTCACCACAGGCCATATCACCCGTAGCGGGTTCAAATATTTTGATGCCGCGTTTTTTTAAGGTCGCGATATTGTCCTGTGTGGCGGCGTGTTGCCACATCATTGGGTTCATCGCAGGGCAAACCATCACGGGTTGATTTGTTGCGAGTAAAGTTGTTGAGGCAAGATCTTCGGCTAAGCCATAGGCCATTTGAGAAATTAAATTTGCACTAGCAGGCGCGACAAGTACCAAGTCTGCCTCACGGGATAAACGAATGTGACCCATTTCGGTTTCATCTTTAAGAGACCATAGGTCGGTGTAGACTTCTTCTTCACTTAAAGCCGCAACGGAAAGGGGGGTAACGAAGTGCGCGCCACCATTGGTCAGAACGCAACGCACAGAAGCTCCAGATTTTTTGAACAAACGGATAAGCTCAAGCGATTTGTAAGCCGCTATGCCGCCTGAAATAATGAGTAATATTCTTTTACCGTTTAACATTTTTTATGCCTTAAATAAAAATAAGCCCCGCACTTTAAAAGGGCGAGGCTTATCTTAAATTATTTTTAAATGGAATTACATATCCATTTTGTCTTTAGCTGAATCCATAGCATCTTTTGCGCCATCGATTGCTTTGTTAGCATCGTCCATTGCACCTTTTGCAGCGTCCATTGCGTCACCAGCAGCTGGTGCTTTATCAGCAGCTTCAGCAGCTTTATCAGCAGCGATTGCAGCGTCATCAGCAGCATCAGTTGCTTTTTCAGCAGCTTC
>JALZUF010000205.1 GCA_023301785.1 Alphaproteobacteria bacterium
TCACCATCATGGGTTTGAACCATGGTAGGCTCTGGCCTGTCTAAAACGGCGGTCACGATAACGCCATCATTCTCTTGCTGGATCAGCGGCGCGCCAGTATCAAGGAAAACTTGGTTCGTTAGCGTATCAATTCTTAAATCGGTGCTGATTGCGACGGAGGTATCAGTTTGCGTTGGATCAACGGCTTTGCCAAAAATATTGTCGAGATTGGTAAATGTATTGGCCACACTGTTCCAAGCGGATTTGAGGCCGCCTGTAAAGCTAGCCCACAGCGAAGCATCTTCGCTAATACCGCTCGTTTTTAATGTATCTTCTCCCGTCATATTCAAATTATACCAAAAAGGCATCTCCTAATGCAAAAAACGCGAATTTGGTAGATTGTACAATATGAAAATTAAGAAAAAATGAAGGATAAGGCCAAGAATCAAAGATTGTCCCTTGGACACAGCGTTTTCTTATGCTAACAACAATACCATAAATAGACATTAAATGTCGCAAAGCACGTTATAGTATTGAATTAATTAGGAAAATTTTATGAATATTCATGAGTATCAAGCAAAAGAACTACTCGCAAAATATGGTGTTTCTGTACCCAAAGGTATTGCTGCGATGAGCGTTGAAGACGCTGTTAAAGCTGCGGAAGAAATGAAATCGTCACTTTATGTGGTGAAGGCACAAATTCATGCAGGTGGACGTGGTGCAGGATTTTTCAAAAATAATCCAGAAGGTAAGGGCGGTGTTCGTCTTTGTAAAACTATCGATGAAGTGCGCGATGCTGCGACGGCCATGATGGGTGAAGTTTTGGTGACAAAACAAACTGGTGAAGAAGGTAAAGAAGTTCAACGTTTATATGTGACTGATGGCGTAGACATCGAAAAAGAATATTACTGTTCGGTTGTGCTTGATAGGAACACATCACGCGTTAGCTTCATGGTTTCAACCGAAGGTGGTATGGACATTGAGGAAGTAGCGGAAAATTCTCCTGAAAAAATTGTTAATCTTTCTATCGATCCAGTGACAGGCATGATGCCACATCATGCACGCACTTTGGCTTTTGCATTGAACTTGCAAAAGGAATCGATGAAGTCTGCAGTAAAATTCTTCATGGCACTTTACAATACTTTCATTGAATTGGACGCAGAAGCCGTTGAAATCAATCCAATGATTGTGACTGATAAAAATGAGGTTATGGCGCTGGATGCGAAAATGAGTTTTGATGAGAACGCGTTGTTCCGTCAAAAAGATATTGCTGCCATGCGTGATGAGTCCGAAGAAGACGAAAATGAACGCGAAGCCACAAACTGGGAACTTTCATACGTTTCTATGGATGGTAACATTGGCTGTATGGTTAATGGTGCAGGTCTGGCGATGGCAACGATGGACATTATTAAGTTGTATGGCGGTGAGCCTGCAAACTTTTTGGATGTTGGGGGTGGCGCAACAGCAGAACGTGTGACTGCCGCGTTTAAAATTATTCTTTCAGACAAAAATGTTGAAGGTATCTTGGTTAATATTTTTGGTGGCATCATGAAATGTGATGTTATTGCCGAGGGTGTTATTGCCGCCGCTAAAGAAGTTGATCTATCTGTTCCTCTCGTTGTACGTCTTGAAGGTACTAACGTTGAAAAGGGTAAAGAGCTTATGGCGAATTCTGGTTTGCCAATTATCTCAGCAGATGATTTAGAAGATGCAGCGAAAAAGGTTGTCGATGCAACCAAGGACGCAAAAAAAGCGGCGTAAATAAAGTTACGTGGTAAACAGAAACAAGATTTAATTCTTTTTTATGGAGATATCAAAATGAAAAAAATACTTTTATTGATCGGACTTATTTTAGCGGCTCTATTGGCTTACTATTGTGTGTCAGATCATTCTGTGAAAATTCAAAATGATATTAAATCACGTTTGACACAAAATTTTGCAGGAATTGGTATCTCCGATAATGTTGGTGTTGATGTTTCTGGCCGTGATATTACGTTACGCGGCACAGTATCTGATGAGAGTGACAAAAATGAAGCTGGGAAAGTCGCTAGTGAATTATATGGTGTTCGCGCCGTATCAAACTTGATTAAGCTTGCGGAAGCACCATCAATGGCAAAGCCAGAACCTGTTTTTGAAGAGGTGCCAGACTTTAACCAAGAGTTTGATTTTAATGTTGATCTTGAGAGTGAGCCTGAAGTTTTGGGTATGCCTGAAATGCAAATTCCAGAACCTTCAGTTGAAGTGGTGGCACCAATTTTGGAAAAGCCTGTTGTTGAAATGCCAGAGCTTGAAGTAGCGCAACCAATCGTTGAAGTTGCGCCGGCACCTGTCATGGATTTCAACACACCATTAACTGTTAATAATGCCAGAATTATTCGTCGTGATGTAGATCTGACGACGGCACGTAAAACAGTGGAAGCGGCGTGTGAGAGTAACTTAACTTCTGTTGTTCGAGGACAGAAAATCAATTTTGACTCTGGTCGAGCGACGATTAAAAAAGGTAGTTATGATTTATTAGATAGAGTTATTGTAGCCGCAAAGGCCTGTGATGAAGATTCAATCATCACGATTAATGGCTATACCGATAATACAGGAAATGCTGCAGCAAACAGAACACTTAGTTTACAACGTGCAAGAGCGGTTGGTCGCTACATGCTGAAACGTGGTGTTGCGAAAGAAGTAAAAGTTGTTGGAAACGGGGCGAATGACCCTATTGCCGATAACGGTACCGAATTGGGGCGTGCTAAAAATCGCCGCATTGAATTTAAAGTGTTTAAAAACTAAAACGAATAAAATTATTTATATAGCGAGGAAATAATATGATTTATCTCATTACTCAAATTCTACTTTGCCTATTGGTGGCATTCTTACTTGGTCTTCTTGTCGGATATTTACTTTGTAAATTATTCTGTGGGTCGAAGAAAAATAATCATAGCGTAGATACCGATGATAATTTAGCGGCGGCTGGTTTTGTCTCTCCTTATGTTGACGATGAAGACGATACAGCCATGATCAGTCTTGATACGGATATTAATCTGGATGAAGAAATCTACGATATCGAAACATTAGAAGGTATTGGTCCTCAAACAGGTGATCTGTTCCGCGGCTATGGTATCTCAAGCGTTGGTGATTTCTTACGCAAATTGCATTCTCCATCTTCAAGAAAGCAAGCGGCTAAAGACTTAAATATCTTAGAAAAACCATTGCATGATTGGGCTTCTATGTCAGACCTTCTTCGTGTTGTTGGTATTGATCATCAATATGCTGA
>JALZUF010000206.1 GCA_023301785.1 Alphaproteobacteria bacterium
ACGGGGTCGCCATGTTTGAAGTCACCTTCAATTTTAACAGCGCCAGCAGGTAAAAGGCTGTTACCAGATTGCAGGGCTTTGACCGCGCCCATATCAATAATCATTGTACCTTCGGATTTAACGTGGCTGGAAATCCATTTTTTACGTGCGCTGATTGGTTTGGTTGAGGCTTTGAAGATTGTAGCGCGCTCAATGTTTGATAAAGGCGCGTTGATTTTACCACTTGTTACCATCATGTGAACACCAGCTTGAGTTGCGATCTGAGCGGCTTTGAGTTTGCTTTTCATGCCACCAGTACTAAGGCCTGCTGGTGCATCACCTGCCATGTTAAATAAACTATCGTTTATTTCTTCCACAAGAGGAATGTGTTTTGCTGTTTCGTCCTGTGTGGGATCGGCGGTGTAGAGCCCGTCTGTTGTAGAAAGTTGCACCACCAAATCGGCTTCGATCATTTGCGCGACGCGTGATGCCAAGCGGTCATTATCACCAAAACGAATTTCGGTTGTTGAGACAGTATCGTTCTCATTAATAATGGGCACAGCTTTGTTACGTAATAACGTTAGCAACGTGGCACGCGCATTTAAGTGTGAACGGCGCGCTTCGGTGTCTTTAGGAGTTAAGAGCACTAGCGCTGTTTTCAAATTATGTTTTGCAAAGCTATCGGCGTAGGCGCGTGATATTTCCACTTGTCCGAGAGCGGCGGCGGCTTGCTTTAGTTTTAAAGGAATAGAAGAGGGGCGGCTTTGAGATGAAATGCCAACGCCTTTGCGTCCTAAGGCTATTGCGCCAGAGGAGACGATAGTGATTTCTTTACCCTGATTAATGAGCGCTTGAATATCGTTTGTAAGGCTGTCGAGCCAATCTTGTTTAACCAGCCCAGTTTTTTCATCAGTAATAATGGCGGAGCCGATTTTGATGACGATACGTTGTGAAGATTGGATAAGATCGTATGGTTGCATTTTTTACTGTTTGTTGATTTTGATGATATCTGCCAGCTTATAAAGTGCGGTATCTACATTCTCGCCTGAAATGGATGAAATGACCATCGCTTTTTGACCTGTGGCTTCTTCCAAGATGCGCGCTTGATCCAATGCTAACTCTTCACCGATAGAATCCATTTTGGTTAAGGCAATGATCTGAGGTTTTTTGATAAGGCTTCCACCATATTCTTTAAGTTCATGCTGAATAGTCTTGTAGGCATCAACGACATCATCTTGCGTGCCGTCAATGAGATGGAGCAATACAGATGTGCGCTCAACGTGTCCTAGGAAACGATCGCCAAGTCCTTGGCCTTGGGAGGCGCCTTTGATAAGGCCCGGAATATCGGCAATCACAAAACTATATTCACCAGCTTTGACGACGCCAAGATTTGGATGAAGTGTTGTGAAAGGGTAGTCTGCGATTTTTGGTTTTGCTTGTGATACAACAGATAAGAATGTGGACTTACCAGCATTTGGCAAGCCGACCAAGCCAGCGTCAGCAATAAGTTTTAGACGAAGCCATAGAGCGCGTTCTTCACCAGGCCAACCTGGTGTTTTGCGTCGTGGCGCTTGGTTGGTTGCACTTTTGTAATGTGCATTACCAAAGCCGCCATCACCACCTTTGAGGAAGACAACGCGTTGTCCTTCTTCTGACATATCAAGTAAAACTGTTTCTTTATCTTCATCAATGATTTCTGTGCCAACGGGAACGCGCACAACAAGATCATCACCTTTTGAACCTGTACGATCACGACCAGCACCGCCAGTACCATTTGGTGCACGGAAATGTTGAGCGTAACGAAAATCAATAAGAGTATTCAAGCCTGTAACGGCTTCAAAGATAATCGCACCACCGCGACCACCATTACCGCCATCAGGACCACCATTTTGAACATATTTTTCACGACGAAATGAGATGGAGCCGGGGCCGCCGTCACCACTGGAAACATATATTTTCGCTTGATCGAGAAATTTCATAAGGTCTTGCTTTGGTATAAAAAAGGGGAAGCACGAGCCTCCCCTTATAAATTATTTAAGCGACTGAGATTATTCAGCGGCTGATGGTCTTTCGTCGTTCGCAGGAACAACGTTTACGATTGCTTTACCGCCGCGACCTTTTGAGAACAATACTTCGCCGTCCATAAGAGCAAAGATAGTGTGATCTTTACCGATACCAACATTTTTACCAGTTGCGTACTTTGTTCCGCGTTGACGAATGATGATGTTACCAGCTAAAACGCCTTCGCTTCCGTGTTTCTTAACGCCAAGTCTACGACCTGCTGAATCACGACCGTTTCTGGAACTACCACCTGCTTTTTTATGTGCCATTTCTTATGTCCTCCAAATGAATGTTTTTGTTTTAATTCTGTCTTCTACCTGCAAGCAGGGAAGGGTAATTATTATGCAGCTTTGATATCTGTAATTTCGATCACTGTCAGATCCTGACGGTGTCCGGCTGTACGGCGATATCCTTGTCTACGTTTCTTCTTAAATACCACAATTTTGTCTGCGCGTGTGTGTTCAATCACTTTCGCGCTAACTTTTGCACCTTTTTCTCCGATTTTTGACTCTTTACCATCGGAAGTCATCAAAACTTCAAGATCAACGGATTTTCCAGCTTCGATGTCCATTAAAGGAACTTCAAGCTTTTCATTTTTGGCAACTCTATATTGTTTTCCGCCTGTGCGTACAACTGCAAACATTTTCTAAAACCTTAATTATCTATATTTTTCAAAACCTTAAGAAGAATCGTTAATGTCGTGATTCCTGTCAAGAGAGCCGAAATATACAGTAATACTGAGTAATGTCAAGTAAATCAGGGCGTGACACGCCAGATTTTTAAAGGTAGAACCAGCGTATGAGCATTTTAGCAATCGGTCAGTCCTCTTTTATTGCACGAGAAGTGAAAAAACAAGATAAATCAAATGCTTGGTCGTTCTTGTCACACTTGGATTCAGTAGATAATAATCAATGGCCTGATGATATATCGGCAGTTGTTAACTTTGCTTGCCCACCAGAAGTGCGCGCAGGAGAGTTTAGTGATTTTGATCGTAACTTGGCGCAAAAGGCGCAGGAGCGGGGTGTTCCTTATGTAATGTTAAGCTCTCGCACTGTTTATGGTGTGGCTGAGGAGCCGATGTTATTTGTTGAAAACCAAGAGCCACAGACGCTTATGACGCCTTATGGGGCAGCGAAAAAGCGAATCGAAGATGATTTAAGGGATCGATTCGATCATGTGACAATTTTACGTGCTTCTAATATTTTTGGATTTGAATACAGCCAGCAACAGCCACGTAAGACTTTCTTTGGTCAGATGTTGAGAAATTTAAAGGAGCAGGGGGAGATTAACTTTAATATGAGCCCGATGACCCGACGTGACTTTATACCTGTAGAAATATTCGCGCAAAATCTTATGGTTATTGCGAAAGCACCTAAAGCGGGGATTTATAATTTAGGTTCTGGGTTAGGGGCGTCAGCAGGCGATATAGCCAGCTGGGTCATGGAAGGATTCGGTAATGGTGCATTATTGAGTAGTGATCAAGGTATTATAGATAGCTTTACTTTAGATATGACGAAAACCCGCACCGATTATGGTTTGGAAATGTTAGCGGTTGAAGATATTAAGCGTTTTTGTGTCGGCGTCGGTAGAGAACTACAAAAAGTTAATTAACGAGTTTTTTTAAGATTAACTTATGCTGACACCAGCTAAATTGATGGAAAGTGAAATGGCGGACAGACAGGGATTCGAACCCTGGATGGGCTATAAACCCATGCCGGTTTTCAAGACCGGTGCATTCAACCGCTCTGCCATCTGTCCGTATTTAGAAGGTCTGCGGTAATTACAATGTGCAAACTAATCAAAGCTGCCTTATCAGTAAAGCCCCTTTATGCTATATTTTGCAAAATATTTTCAAGGAAGCCAAAAATATGACGACAAAAATCAAAAATCTACTGACTGAAGGGGAAGAAGTGCTTGTTGATGCACGTATTCATTCCATCATATTTGGCCCTTCCATCGTGTATTTGACGGTTGCTTTGTTGGTGGGATTATTCTTTCATTGGTTGGTGGGGCTAACGATTGTCTTTCTCAGCATATATCCACTTTATAATGCTTATATACATTACAAAATGACGCATTTGGTCCTGACAAACAAAAAAGTCTTAAGCCGAGAAGGGTTTCTGAGCCGTGACTGGATCAAGATGCCGTTCGAGCGTATTGAGAATTCATATTTAGAAGAGCCTATTATTGGTCGGCATTTTGGATATTCAACGGTAGTCGTTAGTGGTGTTGGGTCAGGTTCGATTGCTGTGCCGTATGTTCGTAATGGCGATATCTTTGTGCGTGAGTTGGAAGAAGAGCTAGAGAAGAACCGTAAGATTAGTCGACCGAAATAAACGGCTTAGATGTTTTTTTATGTATCAAAAATATTCTGGACACTGGCAAAGCCTCTAAATTTTATTTGGCTCCTTATATTATTGGGGCTGGTTTATCAGTGTATTAAAAATAAGCAGTGGCCTAATAAGATGCTATCTTTTGGGATGCTGTTGTTCCTTTTCCTAGGTGTGACGCCTGTTGGCTACAATATGCTGGTGTTTCTTGAAACACGTTATGAACGCCCATCAGTTATGCCTACCAAAGTTGATGGTATTATCGTATTGGGCGGCGGTATTAATGCCGAGATGTCACATATGACAGATATGTTGGTTGCCAATGCGGACGTTACGCGGGTTTCTGAATTTGTTGGATTGGGGAAGAAATATCCCACAGCAAAGATGGTCTATAGCGGTGGATCGGGGCGTATTTTTCACCAAGATAAGGGTGAGTCCGCAATTGCTGCACAATTTTTGCAATTATCCGCGATTGATGAGGGGCGTATTATATATGAGCGTAAATCACGCAATACCCATGAAAATGTAAAGAATTCAAAAGAAATTGTGAAACCGCAAGAGGGTGAAGTCTGGATGATGGTGACATCGATGTTCCACACGCCACGCTCAGTTGGGATCTTCGACAAGCAAGGGTGGGAGGTTGTTCCTTATCCATCTAGTCCCAAAACAACGGGTCAATATACGGTTATGCCTAGTTTTGATGTAAATCTTAACTTTAAGCTGCTGTCTATTGCTGTTCGGGAATATATAGGGTGTATCGTCTATTACTTTTCGGGGAAAAGCACTTTTCTCTTTGGGCGCTCTGCTTTAAAGTCACATGAATCAACACAAACTTAAGGATTAGGAATTTCCATGCTTAGATCAATGCCACAAAAGATATTACTTACTTTTTTGCTTATGCTGATTGCGACACCGTCTCATGCGCGTCAGGACTTTAATGTTTGGTTGAAAGAAATGCGCGGTAAGGCCGCAGCGGCAGGGATTTCGCAAGCGACGATTAATGCGAACCTTTATAATATCACGCCGAGCCAAACGGCTATTCGCTTAGATAAAAAACAGCCTGAAGTTAAGAAGACTTTTGCGCAGTATAAAACGGCAGTAGTTAACCAAAATCGTATTAACAAAGGACGTAAACTTATTCGTGAGCATTACACAGCGTTGGATTATGCAGAAAAGAAATATGGAGTGCCTAAACAATTTATTGTGGCGCTTTGGGGAATTGAAACAAACTTTGGTGGCAACACTGGCGGTTTTAGTGTTGTGACAGCATTGGCAACGATGGCATGGGAAGGCCGCCGTGAAGAGTTCTTCACGAAAGAGCTAATTAATGCACTTCAAATTATAGATGCTGGGCATATTGTTGGCAGTAATATGAAAGGCTCATGGGCTGGTGCAATGGGACAAAATCAATTTATGCCTTCTAGTTTTAATGCCTATGCCGTGGATTGTACGGGCGATGGTAAACGTGATATTTGGAAGACAAAACGCGATGTATTTTGTTCAACAGCAAATTACCTTAAAAAGAATGGCTGGAATACAGGTGAGCGTTGGGGACGTCGTGTGACGTTACCTGCGGGTTTTAGCAAAAGTATGATTACACCAAAAATTAAGAAGCCTATTTCTTATTGGGCATCACAAGGTGTGCGTACGATAAATGGCAACGCATTGCCGCAAGAAAATATGATGGCGTCTATTGTTGCACCCGATGGTATCGGTGGCGAGGCATACATTGTTTATAACAATTATCAAACAATTATGGATTGGAATAGATCAACGTACTTTGCGACTTCTGTTGGTTTGTTGGCAGATCAACTAGCGCGATAAAATTAAAATATAATGAGAGAGTTTAAAATGAAATATTCAAAAATCGGACTGATAGCCGTACTGGCGATTATGGTGACAGGCTGTACGGAAACAAAATATGTTGCGCACGTGGCGAAAAAGATTCCAATGCCGCAAGACACGGTTTCTAAAAATAAAGGATACTTCAAAGTAGGAAGCTCTTATAAAATTAAAGGGAAGCGTTATTACCCTGCCGAAACTTACAACCTGACCGAGACAGGAACAGCTTCATGGTATGGTCCTGGTTTCCATGGCAAGCTTACGGCGAATGGCGAGATTTTTGATAAGAATGAATTAACCGCGGCGCACCGTACATTACAGTTGCCAAGTATCGTAAAAGTTACAAACTTAGATAATGGACGCAGTGTAATTTTACGTGTTAATGACCGTGGGCCTTTCGCGCATAATCGTATTTTGGATGTATCGGAACGTGGCGCAGTTGCTCTTGGCTTTAAAAGCAAAGGCGTTGCAAAAATTCGCTTAGAAGTTCTAGCGGATGCGAGTAAAGAAGTTGCCGCAGTTTCAAAGTCAGGACGTAGCACGCGTGGAATGGAGATTGCCTACAATGAAGGTAAAACCACTGCGATACAACAAGTGCAAGCACAACCAATGCCGCCTCTAAAGCCTGTGCCAACGCGTGAGATTGCAGGTAATCAAATTGAAACAATATCAAATACAGTTCCTGTTGTGGAAGCAGAACCGTTGAATAATGTTGTACAACGTACGGCGACATCAAATGTACCAACGACGACGGGACGCCAAATGTTTGTTCAGGCTGGTGCGTTTTCACAAGAAGCGAATGCATTGCAGTATAGCAACAAAGTGGCATCGCTTGCGCCTTCAAAAGTTTACATGACACGTGTTAATGACATCCCATATTTTCGTGTAAGATTGGGGCCGTTTAATAATGCAGATCAAGCACAACAAGTTATCGCATCTTTGTACCAAACGGGTAATAAAGATGCTGTTATCGTCGCGGAGTAACATAGTGAAAAAATTCTTATTACCATTCTTTCTATTTGCTGCGCTTGTTTTCGCTCAACCCGTAGTGGCGGCGCAAAACACTAGTGCAAAGCAGGCTATTATTTTGGATTATGAAACAGGTCAGGTTTTATTAGACAAAAGCGCGCAGAGCCAAATGCCGACTTCATCAATGAGTAAAGTGATGATGACTTACATGGTTTTTGATGCCCTAAAACAAGGGCGCATTGATATGGATTCTGAGATGCGTGTCAGTGAAAAGGCTTGGGCAAAGGGTGGATCAAAGATGTTCGTGCCACAAGGGAAGAAGGTCAAAGTAGAAGACCTATTGCGTGGCGTTATTATTCAATCGGGTAATGATGCGACGATTGTTTTGGCAGAAGGTCTTGAGGGATCAGAAGATGCGTTCGCGGTTGCAATGACAGAAAAAGCCAAAGAGATTGGTATGAAAAATAGTAATTTCAAAAATGCCAGTGGGTGGCCTGATCCTGATCATTACTCGACAGCAGAAGATTTGGCAATCATGGCACGCCGTATGATCGAAGATTTTCCCGAGCATTACAAAATGTTTAGTGAAAAAGAATTTACATTCAGCAATATTAAACAGCAAAATCGTAACCCGCTTCTTTATAAAAACATTGGCGCAGATGGCCTTAAAACAGGACATACCGAAGTAGGGGGCTATGGTCTGATTGGAACAGCGAAGAAAGATGGTCGCCGCGTGATGATGGTGATTAATGGGCTGGATAGTGAATCGGCACGTTCGGAAGAATCCACACGTCTTATTGAATGGGCTCTAAACGATTTCACGAATGTTGAGCTGGTTAAAAAAGGCCAACAAATTACACAAGTTCCTGTGGCGATGGGTAAGGTTGAAGTCGTACCCGCATTGATCAATGAGGATATTAAAATCACTGTGCCGAAAGTGCCGAAGGATAGTTATAGCGTTGAAGTGAAATATAATTCACCGTTGGTCGCACCGATTAAAGCGGGGCAAGAAATTGGAACGTTCAAAGTTATTATTCCAGACGCACAAACAATGACATACCCTTTGCTTGCTGGGCAAGATATTGAGAAACTTGGGTTGTTCAAAAGTACATTTACGAAGATGAAATATTATCTTCTTGGGAAGCTGTAAACGGTTATGGGGCAGGTAAAGCCGGAAGGCGTCTTTATCACATTTGAAGGCGGCGAGGGGGTCGGTAAGACCACTCAAATTAATTTATTAGCCGAGCATCTGAAATCAAAAGGTCATGATGTTGTTGTAACGCGTGAGCCAGGAGGTTGTCCTGCCGCGGAAGATCTGCGTAATCTTATCTTTGCAGAAAAGTATGAGGGGCAATGGAGTGCGGAAGCAGAAACGTTGATGATGTTTGCTGCGCGTGATACACATATCAAGCAAGTTATTGCACCCGCTTTGGCGGAAAATAAAGTTGTTATATGTGATCGTTATATTGATTCAACGGTTGTTTATCAGGGGATCGTTAAAGGCGTTAATCTTGATTTGATCAAAGGTCTTGAACAAGAAATTATGGGTGAATATCAACCACAACGTACTTATGTTTTTGATTTGCCCGCCGCCGCCGCTATGGAGCGTGTGCAAGGACGTGGTGCAGAAAATCATCATGATAGAGCGGGCGTTGAGTTTTATGAGGCGTTACAAAAAGGGTTCGTTCGTATTGCAGAAGAAAATGCGGAGCGTTGTATGATTGTTGATGCGGCGCAAAGCGTTGAGAATATTTCTGCTGTTATTCAGCAGGATTTAGAAAAGATATTGGCTTAGATTATGTTTGATGACTTTCAGGATATGGACGGTGAAGAGACGGGTGATGTATTTGCCGCCGCGTTTGAACCTGATGAGCCAGAAGGTTTGCTTGAGCCGCGCCAGTCGGATTTCTTTGTTGGACACGAACAAAATGAACAGGCCATATTAAACCTTATTAATGCAGGTAACGTTCCACACGCAATGATCTTTGCTGGCCCTAAAGGTATCGGTAAATCAACGTTTGCGTTTCGTGTGGCGCGGGCACTCTTCAAAAATGGAACAAGCGATAGCGCACAAGATAGTATGTTTGGCGATATGCCCGCAGAGCTCACAAATTTAAAAGTGGCATCGGATGATCCTGTTTTTTCAAAAGTGGCATCAGGTGGTCATCCTGATTTGTTAACGATTGGTCGTGCGATTGATGTTAAAAAAGGCACGAAGAAAAACAATCTTGATGTGGAAACCGCGCGTAAGGTTGCGCCATTTTTACGTATGACATCATCCGATGGTGGTTGGCGTGTTGTGATTGTGGATGATGCGGACACAATGAATAGAAACGCGCAAAATGCGATGTTGAAAATATTGGAAGAACCGCCATCAAATGCGCTTCTTATTCTGGTATGTCACCGATTGGGCGCGATGATCCCTACGATTAGATCACGGTGTCGTGTGTTAAACTTTGATGCTTTGAATAAAGAAGAACTTGCGGCGTTGATGACGCGTGAGGTTGGCAATACACTTTCCGAAGAAGATAAAGTTATCTTAAACTTCTTAGGGCAGGGCAGTATTGGGCAGGCGCAACGTGTGATTTCGACGGGTGGTATTGAAACGGCTAATCAGGTTTTGGGCATGCTTGAAACATGGCCTAATTTTAATAAAGTAGATATTCATCACTTATCTGACCAAGCAGGGCGCGCAGGGCAAGAAGGGGGCTTTGAGAATATTGAAGCTGTTTTCAAAAATACCTTTGAAACGCTGACTTTCGCGAAAGCCAAAGGGGAGGCCTTAGTGGCACCTTTAAACAAGGATGTTTACAATAAAATGCTGGAGCGGTATTCTCTAAGCGATTTAACAGAATTCTGTGACAATCTGAATACCCATTTCGCACAAGCTAAGTTTGCGAACCTAGACAAACGTCAGGCTGTTGTTGGTGCATTTACGATTATTGCAGATTAATTTTTAGGAGTACTTCAATGGCGGATAAAGCCCCATTTTATATTACAACAGCGATTGACTATGTGAACGGTGCGCCGCACCTTGGGCACGCTTATGAGAAAATTTTGACCGATGTTATGGCGCGTTTTAAACGCCTTGATGGTCATGAGGTTATGTTCCTGACGGGGACGGACGAGCATGGGCAAAAAGTTGCGAAGACTGCCGAGGCTAATGGGCGTGAGCCAAAAGAATTCTGTGATGAGATATCATTAAAATTCCGTGAAATGGGCCCGCAGCTTAATCTGTCATATGATGATTTTATTCGTACAACCGAAGAGCGCCATTATGAAGCGTCAAAAACAATTTGGCAGAAAATTAAAGAAAATAACCCTGATGATATTTATTTAGATAAATATGCGGGGTGGTATTCTGTCCGTGATGAGGGATATTTTACTGAAGATGAATTAACCGAAGGGGTCGATTCAGAAGGTAATAAACATAAAGTTGCACCAACGGGCGCACCAGTTGAATGGGTCGAACAATCTAGCTATTTCTTTAGGTTATCGGCATATACTGATAAATTACTTAAGCTTTATGAGGATCATCCAGAGTTCATTTCTCCAGATTCAAGACGCAATGAAGTTGTGTCTTTCGTTAAAGGTGGTTTGCAAGATATTTCAATTTCACGTACCAATTTTGATTGGGGCGTCCCAGTTCCCGATGATGAAGATCATGTGATGTATGTTTGGCTGGATGCGTTGACCAATTATATTACGGGTGTTGGTTATCCTGATGTGAACTCAGAGAGTTATAAAAAATTCTGGCCTGCAGATTTCCATGTTGTTGGTAAAGATATCATTCGTTTCCACTGTGTTTATTGGCCAGCCTTCTTAATGGCGGCAAATTTGGAATTACCAAAACGTATTTTCGCCCATGGTTTTATTAACGTGAATGGACAGAAAATGTCGAAGTCCGTGGGGAACGTTGTTGCACCGAAGGATTTATTGGATGCTTATGGTTTGGATCAAACGCGTTACTTGTTGATGCGTGAAGTGAGCCACGGGCAAGATGGGAATTTTTCCCATGAATATGCCGTGCAACGTATCAATAGTGACCTTGCCAATGGTTTGGGTAACTTGGTTCAACGTACGTTATCAATGATTTACAAAAACTGTGATGGCGCGATACCAACGCCGAACGAGTTTAATGCAGACGATAAGTTGCTTTTGAAAAAAGCGCATGAGCATTTAATTCGTGATATTCGCCCTGATTGTAACGAGATGCGCTTTAATCGCGCGCTTGAAACTGTCTGGAAATTGGTGATTGAAGCCAATGGTTATGTGGATGCACAAGCGCCATGGACATTGAAAAAAGAAGACCCAGAGCGGATGAAAACAGTACTTTATGTACTGGCGGAAGTTATTCGTGTGTTGGGTCTTACGGTTCAATTTGTTGTGCCAGATGCAGCATCGAAGATTTTAGATCAATTAAAGGTTGCCGAAGATCAGCGTGATTTTAGCTTCATTAGCGCAGATCATATGTTGGTTGGTGGTACAGAAATCGATCAACCTGAAGGTGTCTTCCCACGTTTAGAAACTGATAAGGCGGCGTAGATCATGACCTTAACTTTAGTGGCTCATATTTTTGCAAAGCCAGACAAAATTGATCTTGTTAAAAGCGAATTAGTGAAGCTGATTGAAATAACACGCGCCGAAAAAGGATGCATCAATTACGATCTGCATCAAGACAATGAAAATTCTGCACATTTTATGTTTTATGAGAATTGGGAAAGCCGTGCGCTTTGGCAAGATCATATGAATGCGCCTCATTTAGCTGCTTATCAAGAGGCAACAGAGGGTGCTGTTGAGCGTTGGGATTT
>JALZUF010000207.1 GCA_023301785.1 Alphaproteobacteria bacterium
TTGATAAAGCAAAGCAAGCCCATATAGAGGATAGATCAAAGACAAACCCAAGATAGTACTTCTTGTCGAAGAAACGCACCGTCAGCAAAAGATATGTATGTAGCATCGAGGAGATCGGAACGAATGCATTCATCATGCATAGAGCATCCAATAAAACCACAATCGAAAAAGTCTTAAAAATCTGGAATAAAACAAACCAAAATACAATCCCAATCACAAAGCGATCCACAGGAGCCCCACCGACCACACCAGCTGCTTCATACATAGAAAGCACTTAGAAAAGGCTCAGAGTTGGCGTGACTTCTCCGAACTCCAACCCCCAAAACAGAAACAAAAATATCAGTTCAATGGAAAACAGTAGTGCCACAATCTCCATCACAAGAGCCAACCGTGAGACTGGTACCCACAACCCCGTCTCCCCCAACAACATCTCCTAGAACAGAGATGAAAACAGCAGTGGACGCCCTGAATAAAAAAATGATGGCCAACAGGAAAGAATGGAAAACAACAGCCGAAAACCTTGACAAACAACACACCGAATTTCAGCACAAAAAGTGGAAACAGCGGTAATGAACTTACATCAAGTTATCAGCAAACAAAAGAACTCGTTCAAACTCATCACATCACAGATGACCTACATGAAAGAGACACAGGACCAAACAATGACGATCCTTGCCGAACTACAAAAGTTGGTATCACAAATCATACATGACCAAGCATCCATCAAAAAGCCTAAATAAGATGAGCGTAAGTAAAAAGAACCAAAAAAATGATGATTAGAACAAACCAAAAACAAAGAAAGACGGCGCCATGGGGTGACACCCTCGCGAAGATCAACCCAGAGACGACGTGCAGAAGATTCTTTCAGAACGCAAATGGAATACGGGAATACGGCAATGACCCAAAAACCACAACGGCTACAAAGCAATGAAGAAATGGAACGCAGTGATCATCGCAATAGCAAAATCTAAACTGAACTGGAGACACCCGCAAGTCGCAAACAACATGAAGTGCTTCATAAGACAAACAATGGGACATGCATCAACTATAGGCTCGAGATGTGCAACCAACAAAAATGAAACACCTCGAACTTTATACGGAGGAACACTGGTGACAGCAACATAAAGGTGACAATCCAGGGTAATGGAAACCATATCAGACCCACACCTGGGACACTGGACCAGATTGACACTGAGAGGCCAAAGAGGAATCCAACTCTCGATCTTCTGCATGCATAGAGTATGTTAAGAAATGGTAGACCTCAACAAACCGTCAATGTTCATCTGCCAACAACGGAAAGAAAGCAGGAGACGCGGAAAAGTTGACAACATAAAACCGAGAGCAGAGACGTACGTTGGCCTGATCAAAAGCATAAAAGCTGAAAAACAGAAAGGGAGAGATAATATTACTAATCGATGTCAATGAAGGGATAAAAAACAAAAATTCCCAAATGAGAAGAATGATGGTAGAGTGTGGACCAGAATCTGTACATGACGTCAAACATGGGAAGAAAGCCCCACCAACATCGCAAGGCTAGAGACAAATCGACTTCTGCCTGGTAAACAAGGGCATACCCAAACACATAACAGCAACAGGGATATGCCCCATCGGCACCCCTTGGAATGCAGTTCATCGTGGGCTCTTCATAGACATAGATGGAAAAGAATTCTTCAAATCAAAAACGTCAAATATCATCGAACCGGAGAGAAATTTCGCAATGCAACATCCAAAAAAAGAGAAAATACTTGGATGTGCTCAATGAACATTTCAGAAACACCAATATCTTCAGACAACTCGAAAACCTACAACAAAAAGATAAAGTCACAAATGAAGAGTACCACTGGATAGACACGGCTGTGGGGCAAGCAATGGAGGCCGCCAACAACAATTGAAAATTCACAGGCGCAGCATCACACGAAGGCACCCTCTACTCTCGAAAGCAGGTTGGGCAGTGATGCTGTGGAAAAGGAGGATAAGTGACATCTCGAACAACTGGGAAACACCGGCAGTAACCGAAATGTACAGAAAACGAGCAGAGATTGACGGAGCACTCTTACAAGAAACCAATCTCAACACACTGCATGAAAGGCTACGCAAAGCAATGAAAATCTCAGGAAAGATCAAAAGACAGCACATAAAAAAGAGCTAAAATACTCGAGGCAATTGCAGAACAAGCAGCATCAGACAGAAAAACATCGAAAGTGGTAGCAATTAAGCAAATAAGCAATGCAGAGAAATCGAAACAGGACGCATACTCGATTAAATGTACACTCAACAGAAACAAGCATGGAGGAATCTAAATTAACAAAATACCCAAGGGAAAAGATCTGTGGGAAGCAATCACAGACAAATCAGAGGTACACAGATATCTCCTCCGAAAGAACAAAGAACAATACCAAAGGCAGGACATTCTCCGATGGCCTCAAAGAAGAGGTGCACGAAACTGTGATTCAGGTCATCCAAAACAGCGGACACAATACTAAAGGGAAACCCCCGTGGACTGCAAACAAATTAAACGAGGGGTATTAAAAACTGGATAAAGACACTGCAACGAACGCCAAAAGTAAAACCCTTCAAGTTCGAAGTATCAAACCAGGAAATTCGGAACGGCACAAAGAGGATAGAGGAAACGAAAGGCTCTTCCCTTCCGGGGAGGCACATTGGGCATTACAAAACGGCCGCATTTGATGAAGGATATATGCACATACTTTGCGAAATGACACAACTGGTGCTAAAACACAACTTAACACCAGCACAATGGACAAACTGCACAAACATCCTGCTAGGGAAGGACCCAGGAGAACGGAAAATTAACAGACTGAGAATCATACAGCTGCTAGAGTTTGATCTAAACCTGATCTACAAATTGATCTGGAGCAGACAATT
>JALZUF010000208.1 GCA_023301785.1 Alphaproteobacteria bacterium
AACCGCGCCAGTGATGACATTGACCTTGATCTATTCGAAGGGGATTGGCCGTTTGACTATCAAGTTGAAGCAAACCCATCCAACAGATCACACGCAGGTATCGGCCTTATTCGCCGCCTACTGGCGCCCAATACCCCCGTCTACGATAAAGATGTGTTGCCAGAAGATATAATGTACCGCATAGAGACATATTATAAACCTTACCATGACACCCTGAAAGATACATTGGATCATTTGCATATGAATTACGGCAAGGTCTGGCACGTGAACTGTCATTCAATGCCGTCAGCCAGTTTAATGCGTGGTGCCATGGGACGTATTAACCCCGCAAAACAAGCTGACTTTGTCTTAGGCGATCGTGACGGCACATCTTGTGAAATACAGTTTACCCATACAATCAGGGATTTTTTGAAATCTAAAGGCTACAATGTCGCTATAAACACTCCTTACAAAGGTGTTGAACTGGTGGAGAAATATTCCAATCCAGCGATTAATCGTCACTCCATTCAAATAGAGGTGAACCGCGCGCTCTACCTCAATGAGGATACGTATAAGAAAAGCAAGAACTACGATAAACTTAAAACCGATCTAAACGGCCTCGCCTCATATTTGGCGGCCTACACCCGTGAAAATCTCCTCCCGATGGCCGCAGATTAATTCCCATTGACATAAGTTTTTTACTTCGCTATAAAACCTTATGACTAATACCGTATTTTATGAATTTGTAACCACTGATACCGTTAGTGCGGACAGCCCTTTAGCCGCACCTGCGGATGTAAAGTTCCCCTTCAACACGAATACAGTCGCCATCATGGAAACAGATCGCGGCGTAAGATTTGCCGCAAGGCCTGAACAACTTGTTGATCTGGCGATGACAGTCAGACCTCAAATGACATTAGAAAACTACACAGCGCAACATAACGGCATAAAAGGAGAAACAGTTACTGATACAGATGACTGCATTAACGAAGCCTTGAATGCCATCTTCATGCGCGACACTATCTCATCGCCCCTAGATAGCATTCCAAGCGATATGGCTTCAGATCGCCTAGCCGCTTGGTCAGACACAATTACAAAAATCGAAGATTCTGGTTTACCACGCCCGCCAAAGCCGCCGCCTGCTTAAAAAGCTTCTAAAGCCCACATCGCGACTTTAAAACGGCCAACTCGCTTTTAACGCCTCATCCAGATCTTCCATCGTCGCCTTAACGCCCAGATCCTCAAAGCTCGTGACGCCATGCTCGGATATACCGCATGGGACTATGCCACCGAAATGCGACAGGTCAGGGTTTAGGTTTATGGAGATACCATGGTAAGAAACCCAATGACGAATCCGCACACCAATAGCCGCAATTTTGGCCTCAGACTTGTCGGGCATCACAACCCAAATTCCAACACGCCCTTCGCGGCGTTCTCCTTTAATATCAAACACTTGCAATGCATCAATAATCCATTGCTCAAGTTTGCAAATATAGTCTTTAATATCAGGCGTTTGCTGACGCTTCTTTAAATCAAGCATGACATATCCCACACGTTGACCAGGGCCATGATACGTATATTGACCTCCGCGCCCCGTTTCAAACACAGGGAATTTTTTATCAATTAAATCAGAAGGTTTAGCGCTCGTTCCTGCGGTATATAATGAAGGATGTTCCAACAGCCAAACTTGCTCAGGCGATTTATCATTTTTGATATCCGCCACTGTGTCTTCCATCACGCTAAGCGCGTCTTCATATTCAATCGGAAAATCCGAGAAAGTCCATTCAACATTGCTCATTCCTTCAAAATACAATTATTACATTGATAAGCAATAAGTATTGTTGCGGCGACTAAGTTTATTTGCTAACTATTCGTTCTACTCTTTCTGCTTTGCTTTTGTTTTTAGCTAGGCGCAAACGACGACAGGTAGAATACCTACCTTAGGAGTGAAGCAACAACGCTTAAAAACAAAATGAAAGTAGAAATGCGGTCGTGGCGGAATGGTAGACGCGCAGCGTTGAGGTCGCTGTGGGAGATAATCCCGTGGAAGTTCGACTCTTCTCGACCGCACCATATTTATTAAAAGCCGTCATACGCGCAAGCGCGAGGACGTTATACATAAATAAAGCCTCAGGCGTGAAAAACACGCTACGGCTGGTTAGAAACTCTGAGACACTGAAACGTGATCATTCTTCTAATAATCTAGGAACTTTATTATGGCTCTTATTGACACCCCCCTTTGTGATTTTGGCTGGAAAGCCCCCACTTTTAGTTTGGCTGATCCACACGGCATTCAGCACAGTTTTGATGACTCTATGGGCGAAAACGGCTTACTTGTTGCTTTCATTTGCAATCATTGCCCCTATGTTAAGGGCATTATTGATCGTATAGTCATGGACACAAACGAGCTTAAAAAAGACGGCATTAATACCGTTGCCATCATGTCTAATGATTACAAAAGCTATCCCGATGACGCCCCAGATAAAATGACTTTATTCACCAAAGAACATAAAATCGCTTTCCCTTACCTTGTCGATGAAACGCAAGAGGTCGGCAAAGCATACGGCGCCGTCTGCACGCCTGATTTCTTTGGCTTCAACAACAAGGCCGAGCTTCAATATCGTGGACGCCTCGACAACTTAAATATCGGCGGTACTGGTGAGCGCACACCAGATCTTCTTCAGGCCATGCAACACGTCGCCCAAACAGGCAAAGGCCCAGAAAACCAAACCGCCTCAATGGGTTGCTCCATTAAGTGGCGTGCATAAACGTTTAATTTATTGACATAACAACAAGATCATTATATTGTTCTACTGTTTTGCAATAAAGGCACCTAATCATGAATCGATTACAACAATTATGGAAGTCGAGGCAACCTATTGACCCAGTTGTTCAAGGGCGAGAAATGCTTGAACAGTATGAAGAAAACCAATCTGCAGCTAAAAAAGAACCACCTCACCTAACCGAAGCAGAAGTAGAACACGCTGTACATGACCATCCCGCCTCCACGTTAGAGAATGTAAAAAAACTAACTGGGCAAACACGCAATGCAACGCTGGGCACGCTCAAGGTTGCCAAAACAGCAAATGATGCAATCCCTTACAAAAGAATTGGTCACGGGGTCTACCGCACATTTGATTTCACAATGCGTAACTTTTTTAAACTCGTTGAAATGACACCAACATATACCTTCAGAACAATATTCAGCGCCTCCATAGCAGCCGCCATTGTTATACCCCATATTGATTTTGAAGAAGCTAAAGCAACGTTCGCTAAAGAAAAACCTAACCCTCCTCAAAAACCTTTAGAAACAACAGCTTCTGCCTCTTTATTTACAGTTGAAAACAATACAAATTTTAAAACAAAAGATACCGCCTTGGAATTTAATGAAGCTCTCATGGCAAAGGGTATTATTACATCCGTCGAACACGCCGACGCGGGTCATTATGTCTTGATTGCACATAAACCCTGCCAAGCTTTTTCTGCCCTACCCAAAGACACATCCTGCCAAAATATTCACATTGAATATGCGCCATCGACACAATAAACACCCTGTAAAATAATTTGTTGTATTGCCCTAATCCATAACGTAATTACCCCTTGCCTTGCGCCGCAATAAAAAGGCATTATGGCGGCGTATATTAATGAATATCGTCCTTCGGCTTGCCGATATGGCGATCAATTAAAAAAGAGGGTTCACACTATGCCAAAGAGTAAACAAGACAAATTGCGCGATGCCGCCTTGGAATATCACAAGACAGGCCCCGGTAAAATCTCAATGAAACCAATCACTCAGCTTGAGACTCAAATGGATCTCGCGCTGGCTTACTCTCCGGGTGTTGCTGTCCCTTGTGAAGAAATCGAAAAAGACCCGCTGAAGGCGCTTGATTATACCTCACGCGGAAACATCGTTGCCGTTATCTCAAACGGTACGGCTGTGCTTGGCCTTGGTAATATTGGTGCCTTGGCTTCTAAGCCCGTCATGGAAGGAAAATGTGTTCTTTTCAAAAAATTCGCTGACATCGATTCTTTTGATCTCGAAGTTGATGAAACAGATATTGATAAGTTCTGTGACGCGGTTGCCGCGCTTGAGCCTTCTTTTGGTGGTATTAACCTTGAAGACATCAAAGCCCCAGAATGTTTCGAAATCGAAAAACGCCTTAAAGAGCGCATGAATATCCCTGTGTTCCATGATGACCAACACGGAACGGCGATTATCGTGTCTGCTGCTTTCACCAACTGGCTTGAAATTGCGGAACGTAAAATTACCGATGTGAAACTTGTCGCCAATGGCGCGGGTGCGTCTGCGATGGCTTGCCTGAACTTGCTTGTTTCCGTTGGCTTACCACGTGACAACATCACCGTTTGTGACCGTAGTGGCGTGATCTATAAAGGCCGAAAAGAAGGCATGGATCCTTATAAAGAAAAATATGCCAACGATACCAATGCCCGTACCTTAAATGATGCCCTTGAAGGTGCCGATGTGTTCCTTGGTCTATCTGGCCCGAACATGGTGACATCTGACATGGCGGGAACAATGGCCGACAGTCCGCTTATCATGGCGCTTGCCAACCCAACACCTGAGATCATGCCTGATGAAGCCCGCAAAGGCTCACCAAAGGCTATCGTTTGTACAGGACGTTCTGACTTCACTAACCAAGTGAACAACGTGCTTTGTTTCCCATTCCTCTTCCGCGGCGCACTCGACGTTGGCGCAACCGCGATTAATGAAGAAATGAAATTAGCTTGTGTGAAGGCCATCGCGGCCTTGGCGCGTAAAGAAGTCACACCAGAAGTCGCCGCGATCTACCCAGGCGAAACAATGGAATTTGGACCAGATTACATGATCCCAAAACCATTTGACCCACGTTTAGGTGTTGAACTGCCAATCGCCGTCGCCAAAGCCGCCATGGAAAGCGGCGTTGCCGCTAGACCAATTAGCGACTTTGACGCTTATCGCGACAAACTAAAACAATTCCACATTAAATCAAACCAAGTTATGCGCCCTGTATTTTCACAAGCACAGAAAAAAGCCATGCGTATTGGTTACGCGGAAGGGGAAGAAGAAAACGTTCTACGCGCCGTACAAATGGCGGTGGATGAAGGCTTGGCAAGACCAACGCTTATTGGCCGTAAAGAAGTTGTCCTCAAGCGTATTGAAAAAATGAGCTTGCGTCTTAAGCTTAACGAAGACTTTGAACTATGCGATCCACAAGACGATCCGCGCTATAAAGAATATTGGACATCATATCTAAAGGTCATGGAACGCAAAGGTGTGACACCTGCGATGGCCAAACAAATCATTCGCACAAACACGTCGGCGATTGGCGCGGTTATGCTTGAAAAAGGTGAAATTGATGGGCTTATTTGCGGGACTATCGGTGATTACCAAGAACATCTGCATAATATCGTTGATGTTGTTGGCCTAAAAGACGGCGTTGAAACCCCTGCGGCTCTTCGCTTGCTGATCTTACCAAACCAAGGGAATTACTTTGTTTGTGATACCCACGTTAATCCTGACCCATCAGTGTCGCAAATATCAGAAATGACGCTATTAGCGGCACAACGTGTTAAAGATTTCGGTATCGAACCAAAAGTGGCTTTATTATCGCACTCAAACTTCGGCTCACACCGTGGTGGTTCTGCCGAAAAAATGCGTGAAGCGTGTGCAGACATTAAATCCCGCGATAAGAAGCTAGAAATTGATGGTGAAATGCACGCTGATACGGCGTTGTCTCTAAAGGTACGTGATAACATCATGCCAAACTCTTCGTTAAAAGCACAAGCAAACCTTTTGGTGATGCCGAATATCGAGGCCGCAAACATCTCCTTCAATATGCTCAAGATTTTGGGTGAAGGTATTCCTGTTGGGCCTCTCCTATTAGGCGTGCGTAAACCGGCACATATTCTAACCTCCGCCGCAACCGCGCGTGGTGTGTTAAATATGACAGCGATTGCCTGTGTCGAGGCGCAAGCCATGGCCAAAGCCAACAAAAAATCAGCCCCCGCAAAATCAGCCAAAAAGAAAGCGGCTTAATTTTTGATCAATAAAATTTAAGATGAAAGGAGCGTCAGCATGACTGAAGAAAACATAAAACCTGACGACATAGACGCTCCTAAATTGGCCGAAGAGTTCGAAGAAATTGCCGATACACAAGTTGGTATTTCCGATGAAGCCATCCGTGAAATTACTGATGCTCTGCACGAGCCTGAAAACGACAATCACGTTGCGCTTATTGACGACCTCAGTAATGCGGACACCGCTGATCTTTTACAAAAAATATCCGAAGATGATCGCCGTCAACTGATCGATGAAAACGAGGGCAGCATTGACCCACTAACGTTCTCCTATATGGATCCCGATCTGCGTAAGAAGACATTGGAGAGTATGTCGGCACAAGATGTTGCTGAGATTATTGCTGAACTCGATAGTGATGATGCGCTTGATTTAATTGAAAATTTAGACGAAACATTTCAACAACAAATCATCAAACAACTCTCGGCGAAAACACGTATCGCCATCGAAGAAGGTCTAACCTTCCCCGAAGATTCTGCTGGTCGTTTGATGCAACGTGAATATGTGGCTATCCCACAATTCTGGACAGTCGGAAAAGTCATTGATTACCTTCGCGCCGCCGCCGAAGAACTCCCTTCTGAATTTTATGATCTTATCGTGATTGATCCCCTTTATCATGTTGTTGGCGAAATTCCGTTGAACCGCATCTTACGCTCAAAACGTAAAATGAAAGTAGAAGAGCTTACATTGGATGAGCTTCACACTATACCCGCCGAGATGGATCAGGAAGAAGCCGCCATGATCTTCCGCCGCGAAGGTCTCAACTCCGCGCCTGTTGTCGATAACGATAACCGTCTTATCGGTGTGATTACCTTTGATGACATCATCGACGTTATTGATGAAGAAGCCGAAGAAGACATCTTGAAACTGGCTGGGGTTGAAGGCGATGACTTTTATCGCGCCATTTTCTCAACCAGCGCGTCGCGTTTTCGTTGGCTATTCGTCAACCT
>JALZUF010000209.1 GCA_023301785.1 Alphaproteobacteria bacterium
AAATAAAGAGCCCGACACAAATCGTAAGTCTTGTTCACGCCAATATGACTGACGTGAACTAGCTTTAGCAAACCACGAACAGCTTTTCTTGGCACGACAATTCTCTTGGCGTCCAAATACACCAACTCGTCGTCCACAGAAAGCTGAGGAATACAGGCCTTCATAAACCTAGAATAATCACTTTGAAAAGTACCATTCACAATGTCATGCCGGAATTGAATGTAATCAGAATCAACTGAGTCTAAAATAATCTTGAGTTCCGGTTGACGTTCCACACACTGAGCCAAACACACACGAGCAGTATCAATATGCATGTCAAGCTCTTCTTCAGGTGCAAACAGAGGTGCCCTAGATAAGGCATCAGCGATATGGTGGTTCTTGCCAGGAACCCATTTTGTGATGAAGCTATATTCGATCAACTTCTCACGAATACGCTGGAGGCGAGGATTTCCCACACTGAACAATTCCTTCTGGAAAATCCCCTCCAGCGGCTTGTGGTCTGTGGCAACTGTGAACATGTTAGAGCCCTTCAAATAAAACGAGCACTTTGTCACAGCATAACACACTGCGAGGCATTCCAACTCAATCGTTGCGTACCGTTGTTGAGCTGGAGTAAGTGACCTTGATCCACAGGACACTATCTTAAAATGGCCATTGATATAGTGGCCCATGGCAAATCCTAAGCCATGCAAACGTGAAGCATCCGTCAAGACAGTTACAGCCAACTGCGGGTTGAAATGAGTGACAACCATGTCACTGGTCAACAAACGCCTGACAGTATTGAATTCATCCTCATGCTCCTCCAACCAGATAAATGCATTCTTTTTCGCCGTTAATGCACGTAACTTCACAGTCATATGTGCAAAATCTGGCACAAAACCAGCCAGCTGGTTTGCCAGACCGAGAAAAGAACGAACTCCTGTGACATCCTTCGGCATAGGAAAATCTGTTAGAGCGAGAATGCGCTGGGGGTCCGGCTTGACACCATTACTGTTCAGCATAAGGCCCGCGAAAGAAATCTCTGGACCCAGCTCGAACTTCTTTCTGCTGAGAATAATGTTTAGTTTTTGACACCTCTCAGCAATCACTGACACTCTGGTATGCAGCTCGGGCAATGCACTTGCCCAAACCAGAATATCATCAACGATCTTTCTTGCATAGGGCAGGCCCTCAATGGCCAGGTCCGAATGACGACACCATTCGTCAGATGAGCAGCTAAGGCCCATTGGTGCACGCAGATAACGGTACCTGCCGGAAGGCAGCAAGAAGGTAGTGAGCTTAGATGAAGCCTCATCCAAAGCTAACTGAAAGTAGCCATGAATAGCATCCATCTTCGCAAAAAAAATTGTTCCAGCCGGTATTGATTGAACGATGTCTTTCACCGACGGAAATGGATGCACTGGCCTCTTGACAAACATGTTTAGCTTGGTATAGTCCGTCACCAGCCGAACACGTTTGCCATCTGGTTTGGGAACCCAAAAGCCTGGAGCACACCACGGCTGGGGTTCCGTTTCTTTTGCAATGACCCCTGATATCAGTAAAGCTGCAACGGTCTTGTCAGCTTCTTCCTGAAAACGCAAAGGAACTTGTCTTGCGGTGGAAACACGATAAGGGACATTGTTTGGTGACAAGTGGATCTTCATTTCCGGCACATTCATGGGAGCTTTTGTTAGCTCATCACGAAAAACTGATGGAAAACTCTCCATCAATTTCATAGCCACTTGTTGCAAGGAAGCAGCACTAGGTACAACAGACCTAATTCTTGCCGGAAAATTGGGAGTAATCATCTCCATAGCTTGCATGTCATGCCAAGCTATCAAGACACTATCACCGATATTGTCTGCAATGAGAACGGAAGTTTTGTGGGAAATGCCATCATAGGTAAACACAACATCAGCCTCTCCAATGACATTAACACCATGGCCGGTCAAACCGACCATGTTGATTCTTGGTCTCTGAAACACCAGATTTGCTTGCTTAGCAAGTCTAACGCAAACAATAGACTGTGTGGCACCTGTGTCTGGACATGCACTTATTAATAATCCGCTCCCATCGCCATTAGCCGAAGCTAGTCAGAGCAGCACAGAAGGAGTCGGCTTAGAATGATTCGGGAAGCCCGAATACTGTGCTGTGGCTGTAGCAGTGAAGGCGTAACCCTGAGCCTGAGCAAATGAAGCCTGAGCATAGTCTGAAGGAGAGCTGTCATACTCAATAGCCAAGCTAGGCGACTCTTCTGTAGTCACTCTAGCTTGAGACTGCCCTTTAGCACAAGCGGCTTGAGTATGGCCAATAGCATTACACTTGTGGCATTTGATGTCCTTCGGTACCTGGCACTTATTGGCAAAATGGTCCGCCTTTCCACAACGGAAACATTTTCCTTTCATTATAACCCTCCGTTTCTTCTCAGCCTCACTTAAGCCAGGGCGAGCGCCCGCCCCGCCACTGTTATTGTTTCTGTTCTTCTGTTGCTGCCTGTACGGAGTACTAGCTGCTTTGTTAGCGCTAGCTGATGATTCGCC
>JALZUF010000210.1 GCA_023301785.1 Alphaproteobacteria bacterium
TTGGGCGTTGAGGCGCAATTTTATTTGATTGTGCCATTCCTTTATCCGATCTTACATCATCGGAAATGGCTGTTGGGATTGACGATCATCGGAAGCTTTGCCGCGTGCCTTGTGGTTCAACAGGTATCCCCTAAGACTGCGTTTTTTATTACGCCCTTTCGTGTGTGGGAATTTTTGTTAGGCGCGTTTGTCGCGTGGAATTTAAACCATACGCACAGTAAGGCGGCGCTTATGAATTACGCCCGTATATTTGCCTTGGGCGCATTGTTGGTGATTTTCTTTGTCGTACCCATATCGCCTGAATCACGTTCAATGCTATGGGGACACCCTGCGGTGTTTACATTGCTGATTTGTATTTTAACGGCTTCAATTTTATCTATAGGCTTGCCAAAGATATTAGAAAAATCGTTTGTGGGTAAAGGTTTGGCGAAGCTAGGCGATTATTCATACTCAATCTATTTAGTGCATTTCCCCATTATTGTGATGTGGAATTATGGCGCGTTTTCAGGGACAGTTCTATCAGCCAACACGATGATGGATGCCGTGATTATGATGGTGTTGATTGTCGTGATGGCGTGCGGCCTCTATCATTTTGTTGAAAGAAATCGTGCACCGATCTTTAAGAAAATTTATATCCATGTTGGCTTGTTGGCCGCGATTGCTTTGGTTTCAATAATAAGTGTGAAGCTCATTAATTATAAATATACTGATGCGCAACAGAACATTTTTGCGGCTTGGGAAGATCGTAGTGCGTATCGATGCGGGAAACTATTCCGTATCTTAAACCCAACCAAAGACATTTGCCGCCTAACGACAACAGATAACGAGCGCAAAGTTTTCTTAATCGGCAACAGCCATGCGGACTCGATTAAAACCAAAATTGCCGAAGCAGCAGATCGTCAAGGAATTTCCGTATACTTCTATGTCCCTAATGATCCGTTACAGGCAAGTGGCCTTAAGGCGGATCAAGTCATTGAAGATATTAAGGGCTTAGACGCTCAATCAATCATTTTGCATTATAATAACCTATACGATAAAGAGCCGTTCCGTGACGCGTTGAGGCAGGTTATTGATTATGCGCTTGCCAATAGCATTAATGTTGATCTCATAGCTCCTGTGCCTGTATACGACGCGTCTGTCCCGAAAACGATGTATGATGACGCATTGGATCAGCTTGAACTGGATAGGACAGAGCATGAAAAAGCCATTCAATCTTATCGCGCGTTTGAAAAATCATTGAATTCTAAGGTTCAGCGGTTTGATCCTGCGGAAGCGTTATGCCCACAAAAGGGAACGTGCCTATATGCCGATCAAAATAAACAACCTTATTATTATGATGCCGCACACCTCACGTTAACAGGATCTGATTTATTAAACCCTGTTTTCGATAAAATTATGAGTGATGTAAAATAGCCAAATTAACGCATACCGCCCGATGGTACGCATTTTGATTGAACAGTACTGAGTGCTGATTGCATATTAGCAACGGCATTATCAATTAAAGGGCGTTCAGCTTCTGTGCAGGGCGATAAATTGCTAGCTTTAGCGATACCGCGCGGTGTCATCATAACAGGTAAGCTGAAATGAGAGCCTTCCGTTAAACCGTAAGCTTGCGCTTGTTGCTGATCTACGGCGACATTAAAAGATGCTCTAACGGCTGGTCTTTGTCCTGATAAGGCTGCAATAGCGGACCAACAAGCAATGCCAGGACCAATAGAGGCGCCTGTACTTATGTCTGGTTGACGCGCATTACGCACTTTAGAAATATTTCGACCATAGGCTTTGGTCGCCGCCATGGCGTCATCAAGAAGGGTCGGGTCACTCTCTAATAATTGAATAACAGAATCTGGCGCTTGAATAGATTTTTCCAATAGCACCATATCGTTGTTATGATAACCAATAATATCCGCATGAATATCCGCAGGTTTCACGCGTTGATTTGCGGGTAGGGCGCTATTGGCTGTTATGGCTAGGGCTTGGTTAAAACGTGCTTCATCTAACATACCACCAAAACCAAAAACGTTGTCTCTATCCAAAATGTTACGTGCAATTTCTGCCATGATGTCAGATTGATTGGTAATAACAACAACTTTGGCATTAGGAGCGTGCTCTTGAATTTGTTCAGAAATTTCTACCATCATATTAAGGCTGGCAAAAGTATGTGCCAAGCGCCCTGATGGATCAACAGATCTATATTGTTCCTTTTCTGCGTCAGGCATGAAGCGTCCTGCACAAACAAACACATAGTCAGACTCTGCTGTCTCAGCAAATTCAGCAGTAACTTGGTATTTAGGATCAACGTGTTCTTCATCAAATAATAAAGAAGTGGTGCTTTGTATATCTAAAATCTGACTGGAAACTAAATCAGGTTGTGTTGATACCAACACTAAATCTAAATCTGGGCTTTTGTTAAACAAAAAAGCATTTTGAATAACTTGCTTTGCAACTTTTCCTGTTGCACCAATAATGGACACTTTCATCAGTAATACTCCTATATAATTCTTATAACTTACGCGGCGTGTCTTCCTCTGTGTAGAAGAGATGTTTTCACTTCTTCGTAATTATTTACAGTAGTTAATGGTAATTTTGATTTGTCCAGCAACCTCGCTTGAATATCTAGTGTGCCAACTTCCTTATCGGAAAAAAGAACAGGCATAACGCGCGCACCATCTGCACATTTGACATCAACAACTGTATCACCAACCATTGCCACGCGGCTTCTAAATGTATGCCTTAGGCCCATTTCGTTTAAGGCGTGTTCTATTATAGCTGGATCAGGTTTTTCTATATCGCCCGGAACGGTATCGCCAGAAACAACAGTATCAAAAGCATCGAATATGCCGTAATGCTGTAATGCGATTTCTGTATAACGTGTAGGACGGTTTGAAACAGCCGCTAATTTCAAGCCATTTTCTTGTAATGTGAACAACGTATCGGCGGCCCCATCAAAAAGCTCAGATAATGGTAAGGCTTCGATTAGGGCTTCAATATATTCATCATGTGCTTGTTCGGCACGTGCGCCGAAAAAATTTGTGAAATTGCGACGTATAGATTTTAAGGGATCTTTTTTAGGGCGCAGTTCCATATATGTTTGGCCTGCATACTTTGTGCAGATGCCATCCAGAACATCACGATCTCCTTTTTTGAGAGAGTCGAGGAGCGTACCCGATAAATCAAACAGTGCGGCTGTTAGTCCAGTTTGAGCTGGTAATAATTTTAATTTCATTTTATCCCCGTAATGTTATGTCATATTCTTCAGGTTAAAAATAAAAGCAACTATTTTGTTGTATTTATGAGTATTTTAGCATGAATATTACTCCCAAACGTAATTATATTATAATAAATTAAATTTCAGAGCCACAACAAAAGCCTGAAGCCCATGCCCATTGAAAATTATGACCGCCAAGGTGACCTGTTACATCGACGACTTCGCCGATAAAATAAAGCCCGCTCACTAATTTACTTTCAAATGTCTTGTTATCAATTTCGTTGGTATCAACGCCGCCAAGTGTTACCTCGGCCTTGCGATATCCTTCTGTACCGTTTGGTTTGATCTCCCATTTCTGTATGGCTTCGGCTAATACTTTAAATTTTTTGTCTGAATAGTCAGCCAAGTTATTATTAAGGCTTTTCTCATCTATAATAAGTGGCAGATAACTTTCGATGAAACGTGATGGTAAATACGAGCTTAAAAATTTTTGTAGTTTTATTTTAGGCTGCTTGGATTTGGCGTTCTTTAATTCATCCATTAAATCTATTTTAGGAAGCAAGTTAACGGTTAATGTTTCACCTGCCTTCCAATATGATGAAATTTGTAAAATGACAGGACCGCTTAAACCGCGATGCGTAAATAGCAAATCATCATTAAATTGATTCGTTTTAGAGCGAATCAAAACCGAATCAATAGACGTTCCTGACAGGTTTTTTGTGAAATTTAATGTCTCATCCGTAAAAGTAAGGGGTACAAGAGCAGGTTCTGGCGTAATAATTTTGTGACCAAATTGGCGAGCGATTTTATAGCCAAAATCACTTGCCCCCATCTTTGGAATTGAGGGGCCACCACACGCAATAACAAGTGCGTCAAAGTCATGATCTTTACCCTCAATATCAACTGTAATATGTGCACCATTTTTAGTGATTGAATTGATAGGAGTATTAAGCTTTATTTTAACATGTGCGGCGGCACATTCAGATAGAAGCATATCAATAATTTCTTGCGAGCTATCGTCACAAAATAATTGACCAGTTTCTTTTTCAGGTTTTTTTTCATGATGCTTTATTTTGTATTCATCAACCATGGAAATAAAGGATGATGCGGGATAACGGCTAAGTGGGCTTTTACAAAAATGTTTATTTTGTGAAATAAAATTTGTCGGACCACAGTGTTTATTTGTAAAGTTGCAACGTCCACCACCAGAGATTCTTATTTTTTCTCCAGGTTTTTTAGCATGATCAAAAAGATGGACTTGATGGCCTTTTTTACCGGCCTCAATCGCACACATTAAACCCGCAGCTCCCGCTCCGATAATAGCAACCTTTAGAGGTATATTTTTTGACAAAATTTTGTGTCCTTAAAAAGTATATATTTTCTAAATTATGAATCTAAAAATAACGTTATATGATTCATTGTGTGGCTTCTTTATATCGTAAAAAAATTACAAAAACAGAAAATATTGAAAATAGGTTTTAATAATGTTGTTTTTAAGATACAATTTGTGTCAGCGTATTCAATGAGTTGTAACACTTTATTAATACTCTTCAACTATTATCGTTCGATAAACTTTTCAAATTTTAAATTTTTTAAATAAACAAATGGAGATCTACCATGGCAACAGCCAAGAAGAAAAAACCAGCAGCTAAGAAAAAAGCTGACCCTAAAAAGAAGAAAACAGCTGCGATGGCACGCGCAGTTGTAAAGAAAACAGCAACAAAGAAAAAACCAGCGGCTAAAAAAGCTGGTGCAACAGCAACTAAAAAAGCCGCCGCTGCCAAAAAAGCTGCAGCTAAGAAAAAGCCAGCGGCTAAAAAGAAAGCAGCTCCTAAGAAAAAAGTAGCAGCTAAGAAGAAGCCAGCAGCTAAAAAGAAGGCAGCTCCTAAGAAAAAAGTAGCA
>JALZUF010000211.1 GCA_023301785.1 Alphaproteobacteria bacterium
AATATTTATTTAAAGGATATTTAATTTATTTGGGAACATTTTTGTAACCAAATGATTGGCAATGCACGAAACAATGATTGAGATAACAATTCTACACAAGTTCAATTCCCAAAGAATTTCTACCGAATTTGTTCATTGTTTTTCTTATTGGACCCTTAGAATGGCTCGTGTGTTTTTGCCTTCCCCCTAACTAGCAAATCATACGGGCCTTTCTTTTTTCTCTATTCTAGAAAATCTATAGACTTTAAGTAGAGTCCATTTGCAGGCGCAGTGGGGCCGCCTTTTGTACGATCTTTCGCTTCCAGAGCAATACGGACATCATCAGGCGTCCATTTTTTTTCACCGACCAATGTCAATGTACCTACTATGTTACGAACCTGATGGTGAATGAAAGACTTACCATACGCATGAAAAATTATCTCTTGGCCGCCAGTTACTTCTTTGGTTTCAATTTGTAAATCATCGACCGTACGGACAGGTGATTTTGCCTGACAATTACTATCTCGAAATGTTGAAAAATCATGCTGACCTATGAGGTGTTTTGCTCCCTCACGCATCAAATCGACACTCAATGATTTCTTGCACCACCATGCAAAACCTTTATCAATACCTAAGCCGTGCGGGCGGTTAATTATGCGGTACAAATAATGTTTTTGTTTTGCCCCAAAACGCGCATGAAAGTCATCGCTAACTTTTTCTGCGCTTAAAATAACAATAGGTTGCGGCACTAAATGCGCATTGATTGCTTTACAAAGTTGAAAGGCACTTAACTCGCGTTGATCGCCATCCTCGGTCACATAATCAAGATCAAAATGGGCAATTTGTCCATAAGCGTGAACGCCCGCATCAGTACGTCCAGCAACGGTTATACTTATTTTCTGCTGGCAAAATTTAAATATCGCTTTTTCAATTTCACCTTGTACGGTGTCGATATCAGGCTGAATTTGAAACCCCGCATAAGGGCGGCCATCATATTCAATTGTAATTTTCCAACGTGTCATTTGACCAACATGCCTGTTTTTAAAGCACCGCCATTAAGAACATCTTTAATATTCATGGCTGGTTTATTTTCTGGTTGCACCCTCAGAAGTTTTAAGGCGGTGTTGTGCCCACATGCAATAATGCCATCTTTAATAACATGACCAGCTTCTGCATCATGGGAGGTTTCTAAAGGCTCAGCAGAAATAATTTTCAGACGTTTATCATTTTCATCTAAACACCATGTTCCTGGCCATGGATTTAATCCACGAATTTGGCAATCAATTTGTTCTGCACTTTGCTCCCAATTAATGCGGCCATCTTCTTTTGTTAGCAATTTACAATAGGTCGCTTGGTCATGGTCTTGTGGCACAGAATGTAATGCACGATCGCTATCAAGTTTGTTTAATATCTCGATAAGAGCGTCCGTACCCAATGTCCATAGCTTTTCGTTTAAGCTTAAAAAAGTAGCCGTTTTTTCTATGGGGTATTCAATTTGTTTAATGATAGGACCGCTATCCATTTTTTGTTCTAACAACATGACCGATACACCCGCCATATCATCACCATTCCAAATCGCATATTGAACAGGCGAAGGGCCGCGCCATTTAGGGAGGAGCGAGGGGTGAATATTGATACAGCCATAGCCAGTTGCCTTCAATATAGCCTTAGGCAACAACATGCCGTAAGCAGCCACAATCGCTACATCTAGATTTAGGTCTTTAAAATCTTGAACATCCTCTTCGGATTTGAAGTTCACAGGATGACGTACATCAACACCAAGTTCTTCTGCATATAAGTGAACTGGTGTTTTTTCGATGGCACGCTTACGACCCTTTTCACGTGGTGGTTGCGTGTACACACAGACCAGATCATGCGCGCTTTCGTGTAACGCTTTGACCGTTGGTAAAACCAAATCAGGTGTACCCATAAAAGCAATGCGAAGTTTTTCAGTCATAACGTTAGGCTTTCTATTAAAGCGCTTTCGCATCTTTATTTAATTTTTTCATACGGCGTAAAATCATATTGCGTTTAAGGCTTGAGAGGTAATCAATAAATAAAATACCATTTAAGTGATCTATTTCGTGTTGAACACAATGTGAATCTAAACCCTCGAACAAGTCTTCATGGGTGTCGCCTTTTTCATCTAAGAATTTTACACGCACGCGCGCGGGTCGAACAACTTCACCATATTGTTGCGGCATCGATAAACACCCTTCATCGTAAACTGATTTTTCTTCTGACTCCCACACAACTTCTGGGTTAATAAAGGCGCGTGGGTTTCGTATGGCTTCGCCATCTTCAAACTCACCACTGCGATAGCCAGCATCAATGGTTAAAATGCCATTTTTCTCTGGGCCGTATTGCCACATACCTTCTGGCAAATCCATAACAAAAATACGGTTTAATATATTGACTTGATTGGCCGCCAAACCAATCCCAGCACCAAAATACATCGTTTGTATCATGCGCTCAACTTGGCTTTGAATATCTGTATTTATGGTCTGCACTTGATGCGCTGTTTCTTTTAAAACAGCGGACGGCACCTTCACAATATCATAGGGATTATCTGTCATGATTTATGCAACCTTATTACTATTAGCTTCCAACAAAGTGGACTCTTCAATTTCATCCGCGATCAATGCACTTGGTAAAGATTT
>JALZUF010000212.1 GCA_023301785.1 Alphaproteobacteria bacterium
GACAGATGTATGGCCTATGCTATACATACATACGTACTATAGCATATCCATACACCTCCCCCAAGATTATACGTTAACCAACGACATAATCTCACAAAAAATAATAAATAAAAGAAAAGTGAAAAATATTTTATAAAAAACACATAAATAAAGAATATAAAAGTATGAAAAACACGTTATCTTCTTATTACTAAATGCACATTTAAAAAGACACTTTCATGTTGTGCACATTGCCTGGAGCAGACGACTTCACTTTGTTGTACTCACGCAAGGAAACACGTGGTACAGGAAAAGATTTTGACACTTCACTAGTCGTCTGCATAAACTCCTGTTTTTGGCAACTTGCGCCTTGCTTCAGGAGAGCTCTGTCGGCTTGTTTGCCGGCTTGAAGAGTGCCTAGATGCATATCTTGGTTCTTCTTCATCGTCAGAGAACGAGACATTTGTTCTGGAACCGCGAAGGGCGGAGCGCCTGGGAGAACGTCGGGATGGCAGGGGGTCCTCGTCCACGATCTCGGTAAAGCGGGAATGGATAATAGGCCTCCTGCGGTGGAATTCAACGGCCCTTTGGCCGTGGAATTCGATCTCTGGAGTCCCGCCATAGGCCCCAGGGCCACCATAGGCCCCTGGGTATCCCCCCCCATACATGACTGGGGGAAACTGCGGGAAGGGTAATCGGGGCATCTGGCAGGCCCCTCCCCCAGGCAGATAGGCTGCCGGAACGCTGGCCCAACCAGAGGGGGTCCGGAAAACCTTGTCGCCGTCGATGGCAGAAGAGACTGACGGAACGGGTGCGGCGGCTGGAGCGGGGGCGGCTGCTGGTGTAGACCTGGCCAATACCCGTAACAACTCGGAATGTCTACTCCTCGTTCGTTCAGCCCGTTTTCCACGCCTGTGTTTGCAACCCCAGGCAACGAGGAGGCAAACCGCAATGATGGCGACGACGACAACGACGGTTGCTCCCGTGGCAAAACTTGCCCACTGCAAGTTAATGAGACTGAATCCACCGGAGGTTTGATTAATGACTTGGTCTTGGGATTCTCGGTTGTATTTCTGCATAGATTCTCGCCACTTCTTGTAGGCCTCTCTATCCTCGTCTTCTTGACTTCCGCACATTGTTCAGTATTTTGGGCAACGTCCTGACAAAATGATTGCACTAATGTGTTTCTTTTTGCTGCTAAACGCTCTGAACGTCTTGGTAAAACACCCACTTTTTCCACTTCAACAGCTTCTTCAGCAGCTGGAACTCCCCCTGTAATCTGATCCGAATCATCATGGTCAAGATCACGGCAAGGACGAAGCATGAGCCTGCTGCGCAAAGAAATTAGGCCGCCCACATCAACTAGATACGAAAGCTTGTCGGGTCGTATCTCAACAATGACTCCTAGCTTTGACCAAGTCTTTGCTTTCTCACATTGCACACGAACAGTTTGCCCAGGCTGCAGAAGCTCCTGGCACTTTTTGTCTCTGTTATAATGCTCTGTAGAGCTTTCAAATTGCTTGTCTTTAGCTGCCGCAGCTTCCTTAAAGTTGATTTGTTCAAACATACAGTCTGGCTGGGGCAATAGAGTACGTTGGCTGCGACCAAATAGCAGTTGAGTAGGTGAGAAGCCGTGCGCACGAGGAGCATTCCTCCACTCGTATAGCACGCGTTGAATATCTTTGCCCTCCCCCAGACACTTAATCAAGATAGATTTTACTATCTTGACAGCTGACTCCGCCAACCCGTTTGATCTTGGGTTATACGGAGCAGAACGTTCATGTTTTATGGAATTTTTATTGCAGAAATCAATAAATTCTTGGCGAAACTGGGGGCCTCCATCTACTCTCAGAGATCTTGGCCAGCCTAGTGTGTTGAACCAAATACTCAGCTGTTTTATGGCTGATGCTGAAGTCTGAGACTGTAAATGGGCAAAAAGAGGGTAACCACTCCATTGGTCTACACAAAGGATATGTTCTTTTCCACCAAAATGAAACATATCCACCCCAACATGGCACATTGGGGGTCCCATATATGATGAAGGAGGCGGGGTGACACGTGGAGTTTTTGGCAAGGAAGGAGCGTTAACTGCACATGGTTGACACTTGGCAATAAGCTGTTTGATGTCGTTCAGCATCCCCGGCCAAAAGTACATTGAGCGACAGAGCTCGTATGTCTTGTTTACACCGATGTGTGAGATATGCACAAGCTTTAAAATGTTTGCCACTGCCTTACGGGGCATAACTATACGCTTGGCATCGAGATACACAAGCTCTTCATCGACCGACAGGTTAGACATCACATTCTTTAACATTTTGGCATAGGCACTATGGAAAGTACCATCCATAACATCGTGTCTGAATTGAACGTAATCCGAATCAATAGCATCTAAAATTGCCACCAATTCAGCATGTCGATCATCACTTTGCACTAAGCAAGCCCTTGCAGTATCAATCGCCATATCTTCATCATCTTCTGGGGAGAAAAGAGGTGCCCTGGAAAGGGCATCAGCAATGTGGTGGTTTTTCCCAGGTACCCAACTGACTGAAAAACTATATTCAATTAGTTTTTCCCTGATTCTCTGCAAACGAGAATTATTAATGTCAAAAAGAGGTTTCTTGAAGATTCCCTCTAGTGGTTTGTGGTCAGTGGAAACATCAAAGTGATTGGCACCTTTTAAATAAAAAGAGCACTTAGATACTGCATAGTGGACAGCCAAGCATTCCAGCTCAATGGTCGCGTAACGTTCTTGAGCCGGAGA
>JALZUF010000213.1 GCA_023301785.1 Alphaproteobacteria bacterium
CTGCCAGTAGTCTGGCAATTCTCCTAGTCCGTTGGAATGACTATATTTTGTGATAACTCTTAGTATGAAAAATTTTATTTGGTACTTATAATTATCTTTATGAAATTTCTACTTCTCATATCTTTACTGTTCCTATCCGCTTGCAGCATGTCTTCACGCGTAGATAATACTTACTCCGATTCTACTGATGCGGAGTTTGTGGTACATCAGATTCAAGCTGAGCCGTTCCTTTTAACTTCCTATGAACGTATTAGTTCAAGGAACGGTGTAGCAAATGTCTACATTGAGGGAGATGGCAATGCATGGTTAAGTAAGAAGAAACCATCACTTGACCCAACACCTAAGAACCCTATGGCCTTAAAGTTGGCGGAGCTTGACCCTGCAAAAAATGTTACTTATCTAGCGCGGCCTTGCCAATATACAAGAATGAGTAATGGTTCGGTATGCGGTAAAAAATATTGGACATCACATCGCTTTGCACCAGAGGTCATTGAAGCAATGGATCATGCACTTGATGATGTAAAACAGCGCCATCAAATAACTGGTTTTAATTTGATTGGGTTTTCGGGTGGCGGTAATATTGCGGCACTTTTAGTAGCTAAGCGTGGTGATGTTTTATCATTGCGTACTGTTGCAGGAAATTTGGATCATCAATTGCAAAGCCAAATTCACAATGTATCGTCTATGCCTTATTCATTGAATGCTAAAGATGTAGCGCATCAAATATCTGATGTACCACAAATTCATTTGATTGGGGGTGATGATACAATTATTACAGAAGACATATATGAGAGTTATAGGCGTGCCGCTTTAAAGCCAGAATGTATGAAGTCATATATTGTTGGAGGTGTAACGCATATTAACGGTTGGGAAGCGCTGTGGACATCACTCTTAGCTAAGATTCCTAATTGCGACGTAGCTTTATAACAGGGTTTATCATTATGTAATTTCTTTTTAATGATTTATCAAATATTTGTTTTCTTACAAAAACTCCACTATTATATTTTCTATCTTGTGATTACACCGATCACCTTTCAATGTTCTAGTCTGCGAGTTTCTTTTTATGTGTAAATCAAAATTACTTCTTCTGGCATCTGTTTCATTTTTATCATTGGGGGACATGAAGCAATCACATGCGGCGTGTGCACCAACTGAAACTGCGGGCAACGATACGATTACTTGTACGGGAGCTAATGGCGCGCAACTTTTTAATGACGGTGGTAATGATACTTTTATAGTAGATACTGGAGCTTCGTTGACGAGAAGCGGTAATGGATCGGTATTAAGATTACGAAATAATACAGGCATTAACCTAACCAATAACGGCAATATAGAAATTACTGGAGGTGATGCGCGGTTTCAAGACGTGGTGCTGATCCAAAGAGCTTCTGGTGACATTAATATTACGAATACAGCCACAGGTACAATATTAAATAACTCAACAAAAAATAACTCAATCTCATCAGCTATTCAAATCGCAAGGGATTCAAATTTTAATACATTCACACTAAACAATTCAGGTAATATTTCTTCTTCTCGGCAAGCTGTTTACTTTGGTAGTTTATCGCGGGGTAGGCATGTTAATGCAACTTATGTTAGCTCTAATATTACAAATCTAGCGGGGGGCTTTATTCAAACAACAGGCTCTGTTAAAGACGCTATATTTTTTAATGCCGGCGATGATACTTTGATTAATCAGGGAACTATTATTGGTGACATTACGTTTGGTGCTGGGGATGATGGTTATACGATTGATTTGGATACAGCATCATTCGTCGGTGATGCAGATGGTGGAACGCATAACGTAGGAGATACTCTTACTATTAGCAGTGACCTTGCAGATGCGACGGTAGATAATAACTTTTCAAATTTTGAAGATTTAACCTTGAGTGGTGATAATGATTTTACCGTTACAGGGACAAGTAGTTTTGATAATATAAGCCTTCTGAATACAACAGATTTAATTGTTGGAGATGGAGGCGTATTAACGGCAAACGTTGGGTTGGTAGGAACAGCAGGAAATAATATTACTGTTGATAATGGTGGTGCATTAAATGCTGATACAACTCTAACGGGGGCCGATGAGACTTTTACAATTAATGGTGATGTTACTGGTGATATAGATCTTGGTGCTGGAAATGATGTTTTAAATATTAACCTCGGTACGGGAAGTTATACAGGAATTGCAGATGGTGGCATGGACGCGGCTGGAGATAATTTAAATCTTGTAACTGCTCAAAATAGCAACGTGAACTTAGATAGCTATATTAATTTTGAAGATTTGAGCCTTGATGGTGATGGAACGTTTACGACGGTAAATGGGAGTACGGCTACATTTGATACAGTATCTATGCTTAATAACACAAATTTGATTGTTGGTAATAATAGTACATTAACGTCAACAGGAGCATTCTTAAATAATGGAGTGAACAACATTACAATTTTAAGTGACGGTGTTATTGATACAGGTACTTTTGCAGCACCCTCAACGTTAACATTTGATGTGGCTACGGATACCAGTTTTGGTTTTCTAAATGTGGGTAGTCCTCTCGATTTAACTGGTGCAAATGTTACGGCATTAGTTTCTGGTGCGGTTACGGATGCTGATGAAGTTCGTGTTGCAACAGGGATAGCGCCTCTTACGGGCCTTGTCGGTGTTGTAGGGCAGACCTTTACAGACATAGATGATACTTCGTTGCTGTTTAATTTTGGTATTGCTGATGGAGGTCAGGCTGAAGTAACAACAAGTGGTGATGCAAACTCATTATTTATCATTAGTGATAAAGTATTTCGTATTCGCGAGGTTATTCGCGAAGGAAATGAGCAAAATGTTGGTGATGTGCTAGAGGTTTTAGAAGCCATCCCTGCGGGCATTAACAATCCAGAAATTCAAGCCGTTTTGGGTAATGTAAATAGTGCGAGTAGCGCAGAAGAGTTGACTCAAGTCTTGCAAGCGACGCTTCCTGCATTGGATACCAGTGCCTTTTCTGCGGCACAAAATGTGACGGGTAATACTTTACGTCTGGTGTCTGATCGTTTGACTGTTATTCGTGATCATGGTGGATCCGAAACAGGGATTGCCTCTGGCGATGTATCGGAAAATCTTCAAATGTGGGGGCAAGTTTTTGGTCAGAAAATAAACCAAGGAACGCGTGAAGGGATTGCGGGTTTTGATGCGTGGACGCGTGGGGTAACCGTTGGGTTAGATACAGAAATTTTAGGTGAAGATACAACAGTGGGAATTGCTTTAAGTCACGCAAACACAGATGTGGATTCTAATAGCTTAAATAACACTAAGAGTGATATTAATAGCTATAACGTTTCCTTATATGGTGATTATGATTTATCAGAAAGCACGTACCTTGTTGGTGATGTGGGATACACTTATGGCGATAATGAAACAACGCGTTTTAATGTTGGTGGCGTAACGGGACTAGACGCAGATAGTGATTATGGTAGTCACCAATTGGAAGCCCGTCTCATTGCTGCAAAAGATTATGATGTCGAACAAATTGATGGTGTGCGTGTAACGCCAAAAGTACAAGCGCATTACATTCATTACCAAGCCGAAGATATAAATGAAACCGGTGCCGGTGGTGCTGGGTTGAATGTAGATAGTGAAGGTCTAAACATTCTAGAGTTTGGAGTTGGCGTTGATGTTCGTAAAGATCATACTTTATATAATGGTGGAGTTCTATCCCCAGAAATTAATGTGGGGTATCGTTATGATGTCATTGGTGATGAACTTCAAACTACATCAACGTTCGCTGCAGGAGGTCCATCTTTCAGATCAGAAGGTGCAGAACCCGATCAACACACTTATAATGTAGGATTTGGTGTTGGCTATACTGCGCCAAATAATGTTGAGTTTACGGCAAGCTATGATTATGAGCGTAAAGACGAATACGATGGGCATTCAGCCCTAGTAAGATTAGCTGCACCATTCTAATCTATAGGAAATAGTTAGCTATAGACTACAAGCACGGCCACTTTCAGAGAGGTGCTCTTTAAATGGCACACTTTTCAACAATCATTCACAACAAAGTACATTGAATTAGCGTTATAGCTTTTTGAGTGCTGAGTGTGCTTTTTTATCTTTTGTAAAAATTTTAAACGGTTTGTATTAATTCAATTCGATATCCATCAGGATCAGCAACATGGGCCAATGTATATGTTTTTCCAGTTTCTTTTGGTTTGATGGATAGTTCACCTGCAGGACGTAAGATCTTTACGTTGTTCTTTTTTAAATGGCTTTCAAGAGCATAAACATTGGGGACAGCCAGTGAAATATTACCAAAAGCTGTGCCGTGTTTGTATCCATCATTTTCCCAATTATAGGTTAGCTCTAAAACAGTATCACTTTTTTCACCGCCATACCCCATGTAGACAGCCGTGAACTTCACGTTCTATTTCACGCATGCCAAGCATGTTTGTATAAAAAGCAATGGATTTTTCGATATCCTTTACACGAAGCATCGTGAATAGAATACGTTTTGGAGCAATAGATATTGGGATTGATGTTGTCATGCTGAATGCCTTTTTTACAATATGTTTTAGGGTAATCGATTGTTGTTATGCATCTACGAAGAGAACCTGGCCTGTGATGAAACCATCAACAGAACGTGCAAACGCCTTACCGACCAATGTGCTAGGCACGGGTTCAAAGCCAGACATCATCTCACCATAAACATCCCATGCTTCAGTCAAAACGGTGGGGTTTATAACATTGATGCGGATGTTACGCGGCAATTCAAACGCAACAGTTTTAACAAATGTATCAATTGCACCACTGGCTGTGGCATCTGCAATCGCGTAGGGGATGGGTTTTGTATTTAAAATACCACTAATCAACGTAAATGAGCCGCCATCAGCAATGTATTCTTGGCCAATACGCACCAAATTGATTTGGCCCATCATTTTGCTCATCACGGTGGTCATCCATTGTTCTTCGGTCATTTCTTCAAATGTTGCGTATTCACAAAAACCAACTGTGTTCACCACTGCATTAAAGTGACCTATTTTTTTATAAAGTTCACGAATAGATTCTTCGTTAGTAATATCAACCTTGTGATCAACGTCCCCGCTACGCCCTGCTGTGATAACTTTGTGATTGCTGAGGCCAGACATGGCCGCCTTGCCCATTCTACCAAGAGCGCCTATTAAAAGTACAGTTTGCATTATTCTTCCTTTTTCATTTAAAAATCAGCTCACTCTTTATGAAGAAAGTGAGCTGATTATCTATTATGCAGCTGCAGACGTGTCTGTAGACCATGTGTTTGGTTGAAACGCGTCGTCGAGAGGTGTTTGCGCAACGTGATTTGTATAGTTTGACATTACTTTTAAAGCTGTTCCTAAAATTACTTCCAGAACATTAGCTTGCGTGTAGCCTGCTGCAATGAATGCATCAGTATCAGTGCTATTTACGTTACCGCGATTTTCAACAATATTTGCTGTGAAAATACGTAATGCTTCCAGTTTTACATCCGCAAAGGATGTACCGCTGCGTAATGTTTTAATCACATCTTCAGGGACACCCTGCATTGTAGAGATCGTGGTGTGCGCCGCCATGCAATACGTGCAACCATTTAAGCGGTTATTTGTCATCAAGACAATTTGACGCTCTGCTGGAGTGAAATCACTTTTATCAAAGATACCAGCAAGTGCCGCATATCCCTCAACTGCTGCAGGTGATTCTGCAAAAGTTGCCATCAAATTTGGTATGAAACCGTAGCTTTCTTGTACGTTTTCAAGAATAGCTTTGCTCCCTTTTGGAGCAGTTTCGATTGTGTGTTGTTTAAAATCAGTCATAATTTTTTCCTTTCTTTATGGGTTTGATTTTTAGTTTTTTGAAGGAACCTCATAGGTTTTCCTTCTGATTTTTTATTGCCCTTTATGTTTTTGGGGGCAATAAGCAGGTGAAGAGAAATTCAAGTTTATGGCATTTTGAATTCATCAGTGAAGATAATGAATCCTTCAGTATTATCTGTTCTAAGATGAACAATTTTTTGGTATTCCTCAGAGTTATACCAAGCGTGTGCCGTCTCTTTGTTTTCAAATTTCACTACAACAGTTACGTTCGATGCTTCGTTTTCAACCATTTCGCTTTTATAGTCTGCGACCAGAAATTCTGCACCATGTGCTAACAAAGTAGGAACGACTGCTGGTGGATAGGCCTCATATGCCTCATGGTTAGTAATTTCGTAGTTTACGATCATATAAGCTGACATTATTTTTTTCCTTTCCTGTCGGTTTGATTTTTAGTTGTTTGAGTGGGAGTTATAAGTTTTCCCACTAATCTTCCATTGTTCATTATGTTTGTAGAGAACAAAGAAATCAGTGAAGCGGAAGCCGGCCCAATTGAAGAATTCTGCTTTTACTGAGGCAGCTGGTCCTGAAATATCAATTGAAACGATACGATGTTGAAGATCTTTTGCGGCACCAATGGCGTTCACGTTCTTTTCGAATGTATCAAGGCTTGCTGTTTCAAGTGCACCATTAACGCTGCCAACAATATAGGCATGATCGTAGAATGCACTGCGGATGAGTGCACCATCGCCTGCTATTGCGCCATTGATATAGATTTGTATTGCTTTTTTGATAGCGCCATATTCATCAAAGCTTTGTGCCTCATCTTCTTTTGTTAATTGAGTCGTCATAATTTTATTCCTTTCAGTAGATGTTTGAGAAAATACATTTGTTGTGGAGATTGTTAATACAACAGCCACAAGTGTGAGGGAGGTAAGTGAATTTATTTT
>JALZUF010000214.1 GCA_023301785.1 Alphaproteobacteria bacterium
AATTGGTGGAGCCAATCGGTCTCGAACCGACGACCTCTTCACTGCCAGCGAAGCGCTCTCCCAGCTGAGCTATGGCCCCAATAATTTGGTAATAAAAGTGTTAGAGAAATTTAAGACTTTTTTCAAGGTTTAAATTGGATAATAAAAAAGGAGGCTAATAATAAGCCTCCTTTAGAATTTTTATTCGGTGATTAACTTATTTTTTCAAAGAGTCACGAATTTCAGTAAGAAGTGCGATGTCTGCTGGTGGAGCAGAAGGAGCAGCTTCTTCTTTTTTCTTCACTGAGTTCACGCCTTTAACAAGCATGAAAACAACAAATGCAATGATCAAGAACTGAATAACAGCGTTGATGAACATACCGTAGTTGAATGTAGCTGCGCCCGCTTCTTGTGCAGCAGCCAACGTTGTATATTCTTCTTCAGTTAAATTTACAAACATAGAACCAAAATCAATACCGCCCATGAACAAGCTGATGACTGGGTTGATTAAGTCTTTCACAAGTGAGTTTACGATAGCTGTAAAAGCAGCACCGATAATGATACCAACCGCCATGTCCATGACATTACCTTTGGCAATAAAATCTTTAAATTCTTTCAACATAATATAGGATCCTTCTTAAATAATAATACTTTAGTGTATTAAGAGAGACCTTACAGGGTGTCGAAATAAGCGTCAAGCTATTGCATTATAAGTTATTTTTCATCCCACGTATTCATTTTACGATAAATTGTTGAGGGTGCAATTTCCAATGCTTTGGCGGCTTTTGTCACATTACCACCAGACAAGGCAATTGCATTTTCTATCGCACGTTTTTCAATTTTCCATAGGGGAGCATGATGATTTGTGAGATTGGCTTTTGTTCTAGGTGATGAATAAGCCTGATTTTCGCTTGTGATGGTATTAGGCAGCATTGCGCTTAAGATGTAATTACAATTCTCGGTTGCAACAATGTTCTTAATAATATTTTCTAACTCACGTACATTGCCAGGCCATTCATAATGACATAGAAGCTGGAGCGCGTTATCAGATATCCCTTTTATGTTTTTTTCATAGGCGGCGTTGTACGTTTCTAGAAATTTATGTGCGATGTCGGGAATATCTACCCGCCTGTCTGTTAAAGACGGTATATTTATTGTAACGCTGTTTAGACGGTAATAGAGATCTTCACGAAATTTACCGTTTTGTATGAGATTAGGTAGATCTTTGTTCGTTGCATAAATAAGACGTACATTCGCTTTTTTTACTTTATGAGAGCCAACGGGTGCATAGTTATAATCTTGGCAAAATCGAAGGAGTTTAGCCTGAAGGTGGGGGGATGACTCAGCAATTTCATCTAAGAATAATGTACCGCTTTGCGCTATATCAACGGCGCCTAGTTGATCTCGATCGGCACCCGTAAATGCGCCCTTTATATGACCAAAGAAGCTGGATTCTAAAAGTTGTTCTGGTATGGCGGCGCAGTTTATTGTGATGAAGGGAGTAAGTGTTTTGCCAGAATAGTGGTGCAACATTTCTGCGCACACTTCTTTACCTGTCCCCGTTTTTCCTGTGATAAGTATAGGGGTATCAGTAGCGGCATATTTTTCAATAGCGGCATAAACTTTTCTAATTGCCGTTGAATGGCCATCAAAAGATTTGCCATTAGTATTTCCTGTTGTTTTTCCGTGAAAACCTTCGCCCATTTTGCCCCTGATTGTAGAATAGACTATTTCCCCTAAAACAACCTATGGGTGTATTTTACTATATAAGTTATGAAAAAGTAATTAAAATGAGCATATTAAAAAACCCAGCATAATAGCTGGGTTTTTCTGAATTATTATAATTAAAATCTACTAATCTCTGTTTCCTAAAAATTGCATTAGGAACTGGAAGATCATGATGAAGTTAATATAAAGCGTAAGAGCGCCCATGATGGCCATCTTATTATTATTGTCCGCTCCATAAGCTGCATTATAGCTTTGTTTGATCTTTTGCGTATCATAAGCAACCATTAGTGTGTAAATCACGACACCAGCACCTGAAATGACGTACATCATAATCGGTGATTGCATAAACATATTAACAACAATGGCAATGATCAGACCAATAACAGCCATCATTAAGAATGACCCCATTTTTGTTAGATCAGATTTTGTTGAATATCCCCAGATGCTCATTGCAGCAAATGTCGCAGACGTAATAAAGAAAACGCGCGCTATGCTTTCTGCAGTGTAGGCCAAGAACATCGTCGACATCAGCCATCCAAAATAGGCAGAAAATCCAAAGAAAACCAGCCCAAGTACAGGCGCAGATAATCTTTTGATTGTATAAGGGTTAAAGGCCATCCCAATGATAATCATCGGTGAGAAAGCAATGAGCATACGCATCATTGTGTTGCCTTGCGCATTGACAAGAATGCTCGTTAACGCCGCATTTTGTGATGTAACGTAAGCCATAACGGCTGTGATAAGTAAGCCAAGTGCCATTGTGCCGTATACGCGGTTAAAATGCGCACGCAGGCCAGCATCGACCTGACGGGCGCCTGTTGTTGCAGTTGTTGTTCCAAAATTATTTGGTTCCATTTGTTTTCAAACTCCTTTAGTTGAAAAATTTAAAATCATTAATACAGTACTATATTCGTACCATATATCCAATTCGTTAACAGATATTACAAATATTTTTTGTCAAAAACAAGGAAATCCGAGGGTAATAGCAAGAAAATTGAAGTTTTTGATCAATGCCAAGGGTTGTTTGTGCGGCGTTTTGGAAAACGTTGGCGTGTTGTCCAATTTTCGCGCGGATTTTGAGGTGGTGATAAAGTGTCCGCGCGCGCAGCGCGTGTTGCGTGAAAAGGTCTGAGTTGCGGTAAATTAGGTATGGCAAAACCAGTAGTGCTAGATAGCGCGGTGATCCGCTTCTCAATAGGCGGGTGTGTGGCAAACAGGCCCATGAAGGGCACACGGTTTTCAATACACATCATCGTAATGTCACCAGGAATTTTAGGAATTTGATCATTGCCTGCTATTCTCATGAGCGCACGCATCATCGCATCGGGATTTTTAGTCATCTGAACAGCGCCACTATCGGCCATATATTCACGGCGTCTTGAAAGAGAAAAGCGGGTGAATAGTGTGGCAAAATACCCAATCCAAAGAACCGCGACAATCGCAATCAAGATAATCATGCCGTTCCCTTTATCGTTCCCCGAAGAACGCCTTGGCCCAACCCAAAGGCCATAACGAACCTGAGACCATAAAATTTGGGCGGCAAAACCCACCATGCCGGTAAAAATAATTGTTATGATTAAAAGGCGTACATCGCGATTTTGAATGTGGGTGAGTTCATGCGCTAAAACACCCTCAACCTCATCTTTTGATAAAGATTGCAAAAGGCCACGTGTGACGGTGACGCAAAAGCTTTTATTATCGATACCACTTGCGAAAGCATTACGCGCATGGCTTTCAATTATTTCTAAACGGGGCATTTCCATACCAACGGAGATACATAAATTTTCAAGCAAGTTGTAAAGTTCAGGTTCCTCTTTACGCGTTACAGGATGAGAGTGCGACATTTTGCGCACCATACTGGAATGAAAGAAATAGGACACAAAAAACCAGATACAAACAACACCTAAAATAACGGGCCAAAAGCCATAAATGATGCTGGAAGCCATGTTGCCAATACTTTGGGCGTCGCCATTCGGCATAGTCAAAAACCCAACAGCCGCGGCTGCCGCCCAAACGATCGCCATGATAAGAAAAGGATAAAGGCCAATCAGGCCCATGGATTTTAGGTTATTGTTCCAGATAGAGCTTTGAAGCCCAGATGCTTTTAAAGCCATCTTGCTGTCCTTGCTTTATGTGCCGAACTTAACGTCAGGGGCTTGTTCCATAACTTCACGTTCTTCTTCTTCAACCTCGTAGAATTCACCTTTTTCAAAACCAAAATGTTTGGCAAGAAGGTTGGCAGGGAACTGTTCAACGGCTGTGTTGTATTCGCTGGTGGCGTTATTAAAGAAACG
>JALZUF010000215.1 GCA_023301785.1 Alphaproteobacteria bacterium
TTTCGACAATATTGATCATCAATGGTTGCTCGATAACATTACAATGGACAAAACTATTTTAAGGAAATGGCTAAAAGCTGGTTATGTTGAATCTGGCAGTATTTATCCTACGGAATCTGGAACTCCGCAAGGTGGAATAATATCTCCACTTCTTGCAAATATGGCGTTGGATGGGTTAGGAAAAATATTATCAGAAAAGTTTCCGATGAAAGTTTCTTCAAGAAAACCAACTCATAAGGTTAACTTTGTCAGGTATGCTGATGATTTTATTATTACAGGTAGATCTAAGGAACAATTGGAAATTTTGGTTATGCCGGTGGTAGAGCAATTCTTAATAGAAAGAGGATTAGTGCTATCAAAGGTAAAAACTAGAATTACCTATATTGATTCTGGCTTTGACTTCTTAGGACAAAACATACGGAAATATAAAGGTGGTAATAAGTATTTGACTAAACCATCTAAGTCCAGTTTATGTAATGTCATAAGAAAAATAAGGAAGATTGCTAAAGATAATAAGATGATCAAACAAGAATTACTGATCACAATGTTGAATCCAGTAATTCGCGGTTGGACAGCGTATCATAGACATATAGTTGCTAAGGAGAGTTTTAGTAAATTACGGCACGAGATTTTTAAGATTTTATGGCGTTGGTCTAAACGCAGACATCCAAATAAAGGCAGTGGATGGGTCATGAATAAGTACTTTAAACGTGTAAGAGGAGCTTCTTGGAGATTTGCTTGTGAAAGTAAAAATTCTAACAAGCAAAAGGATAAGAGCGAACCTGTAGTTTACAAGTTAGTTGATCCAACCAAACTACCTATCAAAAGACATGTAAAGATTCTTTCTGAAGCAAATCCATATGACAGGCAATGGGAAAGTTATTTTGAGAAGAGACTGAAGTACAAGATGTACCATTCTTTATCAGGAGACAGAAAATTGCAAATTATGTGGAATAAACAGAAAGGAAAATGTCCAGTATGCAAGCAATCGGTAACGATAGAAACAGACTGGGATGTACATCATGTTCTCCCCAAAAGTAAAGGGGGAGATGATAAATTGTCAAATTTGCAGATGTTACATGTCAACTGTCATAAACAAATTCATGCACGGAGGTTTTAAGTGGTCAAGCTGGTTCTAACAAAATTGGGCTTAAAGAGGCTTGAGCCGTATGATGGGAAACTATCAAGTACGGTTCTTAGGGGACGGAGGAGTTGGCAACTTCTCCTCTGTTACCCGACTTTGATGTTTATACTTGCATTTACATTGAATGCAAGTGCATCAGAAGGATTTAAGTTCAAACAAGAAGACATGGATTTTGCTCAAGACTTTGCCAGAAGATCAAGGCAAATAAGCATGGTTGCTATTAAAGAGAAATGGCAAGAGTTGCAACAGCAAATACAAACATCTGAGGGAGGTTTGGATAATATTGAAGAAGCGGGCCAAACAGCATCACATACTCTTAGAGTGTTTGTATCTAGTTCAATGAATAAGCAGCTACTCAAGCGCTACATAGAGCAGGCTAAAAGATATAAAGCAGTTTTAGTATTTAATGGATTGCCAAATGGTTCATGGCGAGAGCTTGCAGAACTTATCTATGAAATCACTGGCGGCACTGCTGAAAACACTGCAGTCCAGCTAGATGACATAAGCTTTAAAGAATATTCTATCAATAGCGTACCAAGCTTTGTTTTAAGTAGCGAGGAAGATATTTTTAATCAAGACAGAGCAGTAATATACGACAAAGTATCTGGCAATATTGGTATTAAGAGAGCATTAGAGGAAATATACGAGAAAGGAGACCTGTCTGAAGTAGCGCAAGAAATATTAGATGAGGCAAGGTTATAGTGATTATTCAATTAAACATAGCTTCTTTATTATTTGCATTAATCGTTGCAGTCTCTTTATCTGCAAGAGCAGAATACTCTGACCCAACAACGCAAGTTAATGTTAATGAGCAAACAGATTTATTTGAAAACTCCATGGATGATTGGGGTGGTCTACAAGATCAGATCAGAAGTCAAAAATCATCTACGTTAGAAGGCATTGAGGGAAAGCAAGGTCTTGATTCTATCAGCAGCAAGAACCAGTCAGAAATTGAAAGCTCTGCAAGCAGCCTATCATCTATTAAGGCTACGGACTTAAATTCAAGAGGTACGGAAGAACTATCTAAAGATAATATCATGAATGATATTTATGTTGATTTTAGTCGTCCTTTAAACAAGCAGCATATGGTTGATGCTAAGAAATTAGCTAAAGGTCAAGATAGGTTGATGGGTAACTTACTTGAGAAGTTAAAAGAAATTGGCGTTGATTGCAAAACAGTAAAGGGGCCTGTTGAAAAAGAGCCTACATATTACCTACAAATAGAAAAAACCCAGCATAAGGATACCGTCTATAACAAAACTATTTGTGAAGAGCTTCTCAATAGTTATAGATGCACAGATTCAGTTTCTCTGACCTGTAAGAGACGAGGCAAGGGATATGGCGAGTGGGAGCCGAGAAAAATCAGATTTAATGGCCATGTGTTGCATAACACAAAAATGGATTGGGGTTATGCGCTTAAATGGAAAAGAAAGAGGTGGGGTTGGCATATTACTCCTAATCATCCTAGCTCAAAAGCTTTTAGTGGTCCTGAAGCTCAAGTTGATTCAAAGTGGAGAACAAACCCAGCTGCAATTATGGCAGATGCGCGTTCTTATATTGCAGCACAATTGGGTGTTTCTATAGAACAAATAGGTGAGAATGTACAGTTTCCAGCAAGTGGTAGAGGTATTGGCAATATTGGCGGTGTTGGTTGCAGATGGCGTGTTGTTTGGGATGAATATGAGTTTGGTTATAGCTATAGAGAGGCATACGATACTTGTGAAGAGTGGCAAGAGGATTGGACTGAGCGTTGCGATTTAGACAAGATAGCTGCTCCAGTTTCCAGCAGATCAGGTGAGCGGGGGTAGTTATGGGATTAAATATAATTAAGACTATTCTAATTTGCTTATTTTGCTTTTTACTTGCTGAGACTGCATTTGCAGGATCGCGCTTTACTTCTAGCTATTCTTGTAGTGATGCTAAAAAGGTTTGTATTAGTAGCGGAATACGAGAAGTTGATGGTTTTGAAGTTCATCGGGATTGTTGGGACTGGGCATATGTAAAAACCTGCAATTATCCAAGCAAGAATGATTGTCGCTTATATGGGCATTGTTATGCGAATGGTGATAAGGGTTGCCTGTTACAGGATTCACAGGACAATTGCGTTAACATGCAACGCGAGTTTTCTTGTAAGAGTTGGGACGTTGTTAATTTAGAAAATCAAACATCCAGGATGGGCTTTAAAGAAAAGCCAGGCAAAGATGGGTTAGTTTGCAAAGGCGTTCCATGTATTGATGGACATTGCGTTGATAAGTCATATGAGACTAATGGCAAGATGATGGATTCATTGTCAAAACTATATGCAACAAGCAATATGAATCCTGACAAAGATGGTAATTTTAATTTATTTGAAGGAGCTACTAGCGGATGTTCAAAGAAAGCTCTTGGATATTCTAATTGTTGCCGTATTGGAAAAGTAGGATGGGGTAAGAATATTGGAGCAAAATGTACCAAAGATGAGAGAACTCTGATGGAGCAGAGAAGTAAGAATCTTTGTGTATATGTAGGTTCTGTTAAAAAGAAGAAAGCAGGTGTCCATGTTCTAACTAAGCATCGTTATTGTTGTTTTGGCAATATTCTTGATAAAGTTATTCAGGTAGAAGGTAGGAAGCAGCTTAGAAGGAGTTTTGGCACTGGTGGTAATCCAGATTGTCGGGGTTTGTCATTACAGGATATTCAATCAATTGATTGGAACAAAATTGACTTTACAGAGTTCATCGAAGATTTAAAAGTTAAGTTTGCAGGGAGTTATAAAACTTCTACTGCATCTGAGCTAAAAGATACTATAGAAGGCTCATTAACTAGTATTAATGGATTCGATGAGGATTTAGATGTAGCTGGAAGCGTTGACAGTGAAAGCTTTGATATAAACAATCCAAGTAATTTAGGTGGTATTAACAGCAATATTAAGGATGATTCGTGGGAAGCGCAGGAAGAGCGCCGAATTGCAGCAGAAAAGAGAGAAAGAGAGCGTTTAGCAAGACTAGAAGCTGAGAGGTTGGAGCAGGAGAGGCTAGCACGAGAAGCCGAGGAGCAAAGAATTAGACTTGCTCAAGATCAAAGAAGGGGGCACTTAAATACTTTAAAGAGTCAAAAGAAATCAGGATTTTCTGAAATAGAAAAGCTCCTAGAGAAAGAGATAGCTTATCATGATTTACATTTTTCTGCTTGGATTTCAGGCGGTGCGCCGAACCTGACATATATTGCGGGCCAGAAGTGCAAATTATCAAAAGTGCGCCAAGTATTCCTAAAAGGTACAAAAACACGCCTTGAAAGAGAGTTAGCGGAAATCGAGTCAGAGTTTAGCAATATATTACTTCCAGATCAGCTTATCACCAAGAAAGAGTCAAAAGAAGCAGAGTTGAGTTCTGTTCAGTCAGAACTTGAGAAAGCAAGATCTGATAGAAGTCATAATTCTCGTTGGAATACTGGTTTTGCTTTATCCGAAAGCAAAGAGAGAGTGAAACATTATGAGCAAGAAAAGTTACGTCTGGAAAAAGAAATAAGAGATGGGGCATATTAATATGAATATTGCAGTTAAAACAAGATTTGCTAAAGCGCTTGTAGCATTAATATTAATGTTAGGAATAACTAGTGAGGCATTGGCAAACAATAAGTTCTTTGATCAGCGTTATCGTGGTTGGTTGTGGTTTGATGAATCTGATCGAGAAAATGCCGTTGATAACCAAGACTTGAATAGCGCCGAGGATAAAGCAAAGCTTCCAACATTACAAGAGATGCAAGAGGCAAAAAGAGAGAATGAGAAATTTGCTCAAGAGCTAGAAATGCTAAAGCATTTGGCTATTCGTCATCCAGATAATCTTGAGTATATCAAACTATACAAGTTAAAAGAAAAAGAAATGATGGATCGTGCTCAGCTGCTTGGTATTAATTGGTTGATGGCTAACTTCTTAAATCCAGACATCGTAGATGAGCTGGAGAATCCGCAAAATATCTACGGAAGAGATATTAAGAAAGGTGAAAAGAAAAATTCAGATACACAAAAGCTAAAAGATTTAAGCCTTAAGGTAGAGCTATTTGTGTTCCGACAAGATGATTGCCCTTATTGTGCTACTCTTGAGAAACACCTACATAGATTTGCAAATAAATATGGATTTAAAGTAGAGGCCATTACTCCAGATAATAGCCAGAGCAGATATTTTAAATCTAATCCATCTCCTGAGCTTATAGAGGCTCTAAGTCTTGAGGTTATGCCTACAGTTATTGCAGTAGTTAATAACACACGCGGGCGTTTTGAACTTGGGCGCGGAGCAGTATCCGTTGCAGATCTTGAAGAAAAATCCTTATTGCTTGCAAAATATCTTGAAGATCAGTCAAAGCAAGAAGCTAGAGGTAATAATATCAATAAATATAGCAAACAATAGAAGGTAACTAATGAGTAGAGGCACAAGAGCAATATTAATTGCGGTATTGATATTAAAACTATTTACAGGAGTAGCACTTGCTGGTTTCGATAATCTGGTTAAAGATGTCTTTCCATCTGGAACTATGAGTAATAGTACAGCATCTGCTATTGTAAAAGAACAAGCAGCTGGGCATTTTATTGGCGGTTCGGTTATAGTAAAAACTCCTGCCAATCCTAAATTAAAACTAATTCAAGCAAGAGCTCCATCATGTAGGCTTGGTGGCTTGCCATGCGGTGCTCAAATAGAAGCACTCGGCGGTGCTATATCTTTAGTATCAGGCGCGGAACTGATGCGATATTTAAAATCACTACCAGCTAATGCTGCAACATATGGAGCAATGATGGCAATAAAAACTCTTTGTCCTCAATGCCAGGATTTACTGGAATATTTAGATGCAAAAGCTGATTGGCTTAATAAGTTTAATCTTGATGGCTGTAATTCAATTCAAAGTCTGATGGATCCACTATTTCCAAAAGAAGATGCTAAAGCTCAAGGCTTAAGGCAATCACGTATGGTTTTAACAGGTGGTGGTAAGGATATGGCGGATTTCCAAAGAAAGTCTAAAACAGATGCAGGTGATCCAACGAGTGGTGTTGCAGAATTAGAATCGCAGCTTGGAGAGAATTATAACATTGTCTGGAAAGCTTTAGCTAAAAAAGTGGCTAATACGACAGAAGGTAAAGAACTCAAGCAATTATTGATGAGTATATCAGGTACGATCATTGGTACTAAAGGAGAAGATAGAAAACCTAAGGTGCAACATTTAAAGTCATTAGTTAGTCGTGATCTTATAAAGCAGTTTGTTGGTGCTGATGGTGTAGATAGTGACAAGATGCGTCTTTATGTTTGTGATGAGGGAACTCATTGCCTAAACCCAGTTGCTAAAGAACAAAATGTCAGAAAGGGTGCATTTTTGTTTCAGAGGGTACAGAAGATAGTAGCCTCTCTGACTGATAAAATACTAAATAACAGCGGTGATCTTACCACCGAAGAAGAAACCATCATTGCATTATCATCAGAACAATTAATTCTCAAAATAGAAATGGATTTAGCTACATATTCTAGCAAGGCAAATGTTGTTGCTAATCAAACGGAATATGTTGAATCACTTAGTTATGACGTCGTAACTAGTTATTTGCAAACATTACTTGTTGAAGTCCAAGAAGCGGTAGGGGAGTTATCACATGCGCAAATTGCAGATGCTAAGAAGTTTGAAGCTTTTGAGCGTGAGACAAGGGAAACAATGCGCATGTTATCGCAGGCAAGAATAGAGGCTAGAGGTAGATACAATATGATTGCTGAAAGCAAAGAAAGACTGCGCCGTGAAGTAGATTATTTTCAACGATCTTTTGAATCATTTGTTGGCAATAAAGATAATTAGACTAATACCAGGACAAATAAAAAATAAAAAAACAAAATTTAAGGAAAAATATCATGGAATTTACAATACATTTATACGGATATGCATATCACATGTTTAACACATTGAATGCTATTGCGATGTTTCGCAATTCTAGTTTGTATCCAGCAGCAATAAACACAATGGCTTTGATGGTGGCTGCTTATTATTCGCTCAGAATGGCTGGAGCAAGGGCAGAAGGAGAATGGCGTCAATATTTAATAAAAGTAGCTGGTATGGTATTAGTGATAAATGCGCTACTTTTGCCTAAGACTTCAGTAAACATCAAAGATCATGTAGAAAAGCATTTCTGGCGTGTTGATAATATACCATTAGCGTTTGCATTACCTATTGGTATGGTCGAGCAGATGGGTCATTTAATTACTATAGGTTTTGAACAAGCATTTAGTGCAGTAAATGGAAGATCTGCATTTAACTATTATCACCATGGTACGGCTTTTGGTGCAAGGCTTGCAAAAGAAGTAATGCATGTGCATGTACGTAATCCTGAATTTACCTCTAATATGAAGGGCTTTATTGAGCGCTGCGTTATTATGCCTGCAATGATAGGTCAGCAATTTACTAAGGAAGAGTTAGTTGCTACTAAAGATATGTGGGGTTTAGTTAGCGATAATGCTGGAACATTTACCAGAACTCCAATGACTATTGATGGGGTACGTCAAGTACCTTCTCCAACATGCAGGCAAGCAGTTCCATATTTTGAAAAAAAAATGGCAATGTCTGCTAGAGCAGATATTACTGGCATGTCGATTAAGTTAAGAGCACCTGGTGCGGATGCGGGATATAATCCTAGCCACTTAAATATGAATGCAGCTCTGACAAATCAGATATCTGCTTTATATGATAATGATGCTTCTGTTGCAGATACCTTGAAGCATAATATGATGATTAATTCGCTCAATAACTACAGAGCAGCAAAATATCCAGCAGTTAAGGCGCAGCTTCAGCATGAGGCTACAGGCTTTTTATCTGGTGACATGGCCGAGCGAGTGCTTACAGGATATTATGCAGTATTTAAGAATCTTATATATGGATCATTTATATTTGTAATGCCATTGATGTTATTAGCTGGTGGTATGGGTAAATATAGAGGTTGGATTACCATATGTTTATCGCTTCAGCTATGGCCACCTTTGTTTGCAATGTTAAATATGATGGTAGATACGGCATATGATCCAGCACATATTGTAAGTTATAGTGCGTGGGCTACTGAAGTTAAGAGGATGGATTCTATAGCAAGTACGGCTGCAAACTTAACCTTATTAATACCAATCTTAGCTGTATATGTTACTCGCATGGGAGAGGGTGGTTTCTTACATATTGCTGGTTCATTGATGTCAGCAAATCAAAGTGCTGTAGCAGCAGGTGCAGCAGAGCAAGCTAGTGGCGGTAGAAATTATGATAATGAATCTATCAACAACAGCAATCAAAATAACGTCAATGAGAACAAGTATGACAATACTCGTCAGTATGTCACTGGCACTAATAGCGGTATTAATCCAGATGGCTCTATGGAGAAGATACTACCAAATGGCAATGTGATTACAGTTGCTGGTGCTGGTACTACTTCTTCGGTTGGTGAGGCAAGTTATAGGGCTAGTGAAGGTATAAGTACATCACTGCATGAAGGACGCAGAGAAGAAGTGCAGATGATGAATAGTGAGATGGCAAGTTTAAGCAAGGCAAAAGAATCATTAATTAGCCAAGAAGCGTCTGCTATGACTACTATAGCTGAGAATACTAGAACTGATAATGGCTATGATGTTGATACTAGTACTGATGAAGGTAAAGAGTTTGTTAAAACGTTGCAGGCGGTAGACCGAATGACAGAAAATAATGAATACACATGGTCTCAGAACGCTGAAGCTTATTTAAGAACCGAAGTTAGCCCACCTATTGCTGGAAAAATAGCTAGTTTCTTAGGATTTGGTGCTAGTGTAGGAGGGGAAGTGCGTGCTAGTAATATTAGCCAACAGCAAAATAGCTCCTCTTCTGAAATTAGTGAGGATTTAAATACATCTGATCGTAATAGTATTAATACAAGAAGCAATGAGCGTTCTGCGTGGATGGAAAGCAAGGGAGTTGATAAAAATCAGCAAAGCAGCATGAGGGAAACTAATAATGAATCAACTCGCCTCGAGAAATCCATAACTACTCATAAAGATAATATCGAAGGCTACAATAAGGCAATAGATCATGTAGAGAATCATAATGCAGAATATTCAAAGGATATGACGCAGGATGTTATTAACGCTTATAAGAGTAATTATGGAGTTGGAGATAGAGAAGCAAGCAAAGCTGTGCTTGACGGTAAGGACTCTGCGCAAAAGATATTCCGTCAGATTAGCGGATCCAAAGCAAATAATATCTTGCAGCAAGTACGAAGCACAGGAGCTGAGCTGAATGCTTCTAATAATGTATCTGACTTTATTAATAAGAACCAAGATGCTGTACAAAACAATGTTGGAAGTGATGGCGGCGCTGTATCTAAGTTTGCAAGTGATCAAGGTATGACTGGCGCGGATGTTGTAACTAATAATATAAATAAAACTGGTGATGAATTAAAAACAGCTCATGAGAGAAAGCTTGAGGAAAAAACCAGTGGTTATAAAGATGCACAGATTACCAATGCTAAAACGCAAGAAGAAAGAAGCGGTGAAATAAAGAAACTAGAAGATGATAGGATTGGTAAAGGAAGGGTGTCGAAAGCAATCGCAGTAGTTAGCGATAAGGCAACTCTTGGCAATAGTGGGTCTAGTATAGGTCGTCCTTCACCTAAATCGCCTCAAAATAAAGAAGATTTAGGGCCGAAAGTTGTAAGGCCAGAAACAGAATTTACTTCTGCAGATATTAGTGATGCTAGAGAAGTAATAAATCAGTTCAACCCTGATAGCAAAAATGATGATGATACTAGTTTAGCAAAAGGTGCAAATGAATATGTGGATCCTAGCAAGAATACTAAAAAAGGTTAGCGGTTGCGATGATAAATATTAGTAGATAGGTAACTATATGCAGGGTCAGTGATATAATTTTTACGTTCAATACGCCTCCTTTTTTGAGTTGGAGCATTATCATTCAGATAACCAATAAATTTACGATTAAATAAAATAGAAATAGGACAATTTTTAAAAATGAAATACAAAGAAAAGCCAGAAAACAAGCAGGCAAAGAAGATTATAGAGTCAAGTAATTTAAATGAATCTTTGGATAATATTGTTTCTGCAACAAGAAAAGTAAAGCCAACGCCTAGAATGGTAGCAAAAATAAAGTTGCTAGTAGGTAATTGTTTTTTTGTTAGAATAATGTTTTCACTATTGGCGAAAGTGCCGTCTTTGATAAAGCGAGTTTTGTTAGCAAGAGTCGTAATTAAAGGCACTCCTATAATAGTAAGCCATAATACAAGGCTAGACCACAAATCAAACTCTTTTGAAGAGCTGCCCCATTCTTCTATAGTAAGAACAAAGCCAAACCCAGCACTCATGCCGAACCAAAAGAAAAAATTCCAGAAAATGGTTTTTGATAACCACTTGGTTTTTTTAGTGTTTGCAGGTTTAACGGATTGCTTTTTAGGCGAGTTTTGTTCTTTAGGCATGTTCTTACAAAATGTAGCAAAATCTTCCATTAGTACCTGCAGTAATTATTGTTTTAAAACTTATAGCTTTATTATATCAAAATCACATCATGTTTTAAAAGCAATAATGCAGGTTATGGTAGTTTTTCTATTATGTTTACAAGGAGTGTGTAATGCAGCAACACCAGTAAATAACAGGGATATAGAGGATATAAACAACTTAATTGCAAAAGCGGAAATTCAAAACAAAATACCAAAAGGACTACTTGCAGCTATCGCAAAAGTAGAATCTGGGCATAGAGAATATGCGATCAATGTTGGTGGTAGATCTATATATGCAGGATCTTTTGCTAAGGCATTATCTATTGCAAAAAGCAATATAGATTCAGGAATAACGAATATAGATTTAGGAGTGATGCAGCTTAATTATCGTTGGCATGGAGATCAGTTTGCTAATTTAGATGAAATGCTCACGCCAGAGAAGAATATCAATTATGCAGCAAAGCTTTTGAAGTCACTATATAGCCAACATGGAAATTGGCAAAAAGCTATTCGGCACTACCATTCAGCTAATTTAAAACATAGTAGAAAATACTCTAGGAAAGTATCTATGATTTGGTTAGCTAGCAACTAGGGGTTGCGCGCAAGAACTGACATAATTGTAACATCCAACTAATTTTGTAATTTAAATAAGGAGAACAAGAGCAATGAATAACAATAATAATTATAGAGAAAACAAATCAAGAACTAATTCAGCAAGTAGATTATTATTACTGCTAGCATCTAGTGCTGCTATATCAACGTTTGCTTATAGCAGCGCATCACTTGCTGCGGTTAATCCTACTAATCTAGTAGATTCTAGTTATTGGTATCAGGATGAAGATATAAGAGCAATACTTAAGAATAGATTAAATGAGAATCAGGTATATGTAGCTCCTGCACTTCCCTTTGAAAGTCAGGTACTAGTTACAGACATAGTCCGTGATTCAGTAAATGAGGCAAGAACAAGGGGAGCTGCGCTAATTCCAATTAACTTTGGAAATACCCACTGGACAGCGCTTGCTATTAAACGTACAAATGCGGGTACTATTAAGGTTATTTATAATGATTCACTGGCAAGTCCAATAGGTGGTAGAACTAATAGCGCATTACTTGCTAATATATTACAGCAAATCAACCCTACTATAGAAATAATAGATCTACAGGTGCATCAGCAAAGAGATGGCAGCAGCTGCGGAGCATTTACAGCAGAGAATCTAATTAAGATTGCAGAACTGGATGTAAGTAACTTAACTGATGATCAGCTGCGTTCTGTACTAGCTAGTATTAATGATGCAGGAGCTATAAGAAGTTCTCACTTTTATTTGCTATATGAAGGAGCAGATGTAATTGATGTAAATGCATTAAAGCCAAGAGCAGAAACTACAGCAGAAGAGTTTAAGAGCCAGAACAGGCAATTAATCAGAAACATCCTAAATGTATCTAGCTTAACTAATGATCGGCTAAATAGTCTAAATAGAGCAAATAGTATAAATGGTCTAAATAGTACAAATAGTTTTTATAGTGGTTTTGCTTCTGGTGATGATGATCTGAACTACGGGGCATGGATAAAAGGCTTTATTGGCAAAGAAACGGATAAGGCAAATATTGGTACTAATTCTAATACTAGCAGAAGCAAGAGTGATATACATGGCTTTGTAATTGGCGCAGATACTAAGGTCGATGAAGATTTAACTATAGGGCTAGCCTATAGTCATATCGCATCTAATACTAAGCAGAAGATATCAGGAATATCTACTAATAATGATAAGATAAGCTCACATATATTATCTATATATGGAAGTGGGAATATTGATGAAGATATATCTCTAAATGGGAACGTTTCGTATGGGAAGGCTTTTATTAAAACAACTCATACAGGAGCTGCTAGATCATCCAAACAAAAAGGCGATCTGTTTGGCTCTAACTTAACTGCTAATTATAATCTATATCAAGGTGAATCTGTAATAGTAGAGCCAAGAGCTGGTATATCCTATAGCAATCTTAAAATGAAGGGCTATCAAGATGGCTCAATTAAGATAGCAAAGATCAATCAACAGCAAGTAGATTTAAGCGCAGGGCTGGTGCTAGCTTCTTTTTATGATACTAATGCGTTTACGTTAATGCCAGAGCTTAGTGCTGATTATAGCCATACTGTCTGGAGCAAAGGCAACAAGGTAAAAATCAGTAATCGTTTAGATCAAAATATTCTATCTCAAAAGATCAGTAATAATAAAGGCGCTATTAAGCTGGGTGCTGCTCTTAACGTGCTTGCAGATAGAGTGGAGCTAGGTGGTGGTTATGAGCATGTTATTCAAGATAAGAGTAGGGCACATATTGGATATATGAAGCTTAGAGTGAATTTTTAGCAGTAGAGTTTAGAAAATGAGTAATAACAACAAGGAATTATTAGGAGAATTAGAGTGCGCCATTAATAGTAATTCATTCTGTCGCGGTAATTTACTGCTTCCTAATCGGATATTTTGTTTTGAGAGAGGTGGGAGTTCTGAAATTCTAGTATCACTAAATAATAAGATGCAAAAGCCTCATTATTGGGGACATGTGTTTAGGCGGGGCGCAGAGTATGTAAGTTTAATAATGGCAATAGATTATTGGTTTAATCCTAGAGGTGTAGAAGAGTTATTTAGTGAGTTTTGGCACAATTTAGAGGAGAGAGGCAATTGGCATCCAATAGGTGGAGATGTATTTGATGTTGCAAGTAATATGAAGGATGCGGTTTTTAATCTAGGTCGCATGATTACTAATTTTAATGAGGATTGGTCAGAAGATGATATTGATTTTAGAGTGGTTCAGACATATCCATTCCCCAATCCTTTTAAAGAGACTGCGTAGTTAATATTATAAAGCATTATTAATTAAGAATGAGAAATTAAATTATGTATGAAGCTTTAATCAAAGGGACCAATAAACTGATAACTATAGATACTTTTAAACGTCAATATGGTGAGAAGGCGGTGCGAGATGGTTTAGAGCTAATATGTCCAGCTTGTCGCAATATTGTACATCCTTATGCGCTAGTTAGTTTTAGGAGAAAGGCTTGCTTTCACCATAATCCTAATACCAGCTGTATATATTTAGATGAAAGAGATAGCTACATAGCTATTCCCAAACAATGGGATATTGAAAGCGGTAAAAGACTGAGAGCTTCTTTAGGGGATAAGGAATTTATCAGCAAGTTATATTGCTTTTGTTTAACGTTGTGTAGAAGGGGGAATTTGCCAGTAGATAAGTTCATTGGATTAGTTAAGAAAGCTGATAAACGTAATCTATGGTCTCATGCTGGCTTAGAAGAGTGGATTATAGGATTTGTATTATTGGTATTAGATGATTTTGAAGCGGAAGATAAGAGCGGGCGTCCTTATGTGTTTCGTTTTCTTCTGGAGCAGAATTTTACAAAACCAAATCCATTAATTACTAAATCTAAACAGAAAGTAGACATAGAAGATCTGACGCAGCAAGGGGATTATTTTCTAGTAAAGGTTTTTGATAATGGAAACCTTATGAGGCACCCAGAAGGGAATCCGTATTTAGTGAGTAAGGATAGTTGGAAAAAATTTAGCAAAGAATATGAGTGGGCCTATAAAAACCAAGGAGATAGGTTATTGAAAAGAGTCAAGGAGTTAAAGGAATGATATTAGATACTGAGATAAAGAAAAATATAGAAAAGGAGCTAGACGCTAATCCTGAATGTTTTATTGGTGTATTAAACGGAAGAAGAATATTTTCCGCTATAAGAAATGGTAGAACTGAAATATTAATATTGTTAAGTAGCTACTGTATTGATGAATTTCTGCATTTAGCCTTCATCAATGGAAAGTGGTTTACTTCGTTACTGAGCGTGAGTGGTTATGTAGCTGGTAATAGTGATGCAGAAATCATCAATGACTTCTGGGAGAATATAGCACGAATAGGTTATGATTTACCATTTATCTCAGATACTTCAATAGATTGTTTAGAAGCGGATAATCTTGATGGTGCTATGAGTAATCTAATTAAAATAATTCAATCATATAAAGAATCAGAATGGTACCAGAAAGGTTTTGCCGTGTTTGATGTATACGGCTCTGAACCCATAATATCAGGCCCTAGTGATACGAGAAGATTAAAGAGAAAGTGGAGCTAATAATTATGTTAAATAACTTCATAGGTGGCGGTCAGGTATTCTTACATAAAGTAAGGATGTTCTCACAGGTATTTTTCCGTACATTGCATGTATCTTTGTTTGTTGGCATATTAGTTACTTGCTGGCTTAATTGGTCGTCTGCTCAAAGGGTAGATTGGAATGGTTTTGTTTCGTATAAAAAAGCGACTATGGCACTTGATTGGGACGATGCTTTTTCTGGTATCAGAGAAAGTTTGGGCAAGGATTCTAATCATATAACTTATATCAATGCCAGCTCAGGTAGTAGAGTATATGAGAATATAGATCCATATAAAGTAATACGTATGGGCTTGTTTCAAAGGTCTAATAAGGAAGGTATGGATTTCTTAATATCTATATCTTTCACTGCTGGGGCTATTTCTTTTGGATGCTTTGTTCTAATATTCTTGCTTTGGAGCAAGTTTGGTAGTGGCCTTAAGTCCGAGAAGAAAAAACAAGGAAGCGGTACTGTTTTGACTGCAAACGAGGTTAAGCGCAAACTAAAGTCACTTAAAATCGCAAGTGATTTCACTATTGATAATATGCCACTAGTTAAAGATACGGAAACTAGGCATTTCTTAGTCACTGGCTCTACTGGTTCTGGTAAAACCAACTGGATACATAATATCTTACCGCAAATAGAGAAAAAAGCGCAGCCTACTGTTGTAGTAGACCAAACTGGTGAAATGATCGCCAAATACTATAATAAGGAAAGAGGCGATATTATCTTTAATCCATTTGATGAGCGTAGTCATGTGTGGGATTTCTGGACTGATTGTTCTGGTCTTACGGATATTGAGAACTTTGCTAACATATTGATTGGCTTTAATAGCAGGAAGAATCACAGAGAAGCTAGAGACTTCTGGGAAGAGGGGGCGCAGAGTATATTTGTTGCTTTTGCCTCTAGGATTAAGGGCAAGAAGAATTATTCTGTAGAGAAGTTATACAATACCCTGTGCAGTTTAGAGAACAATCAGCTGAAGGAGATGCTCAAAGGCACTCCAGCCTCTAAGTATTTTTCAAAAGACAACGAAAAGGTCGTAGCATCGATAATGTCTGTGCTGGTGTCGAATATTAAGCCGCTTAGATTTGTATCGAGCGAAGATGCGTCTAGTAGAGGTCAGTTTTCGTTAAAGAGTTATTTTGAGGGTGTTAAGAGCGGAAGTGGTGCCTGGTTGTTCTTATCAACAAAGCCAAAGAATAGAAGCCTAACGCTGCCATTAATAGCCTGTCTTGTAGAACTTGCTCTAGGGGAATTGATGGATATAGGCATTAACGAAGATCGCAAAGTGTGGTTTGTTTTGGATGAGCTAGCAGCTCTTGGTGTTTTGCCTGGATTATCTCCTCTGATGACGGAAGGTAGAAAATATGGAGCTTGCGTAATTGCAGGCCTTCAGAGCTTAAACCAGCTATATGAACATTATGGTCAACATGCAGGTTCTAAGATCTTTGGCCAGTTTGGCACATTATGTTTCTTCCGCAATCAGGAAGAAAGCATTGTACGTATGATTAGTAATATGTGCGGAACAGAAACTATCACACGTCAGTCAAAAAACACTAGCTTTGGTGCTAATGAGTTTCGTGATGGTGTTAGTTATAATGAGCAACAAACTAAGAAGCAGCTTGTTACGCAAAATGATATTTCTAATCTAGCTGTTGGCGAGTGTTATATGCTTCTGCCAGAGCCAGAAGTGCGACTTGCCAAGGTGCAGACGCCTAAATCAGAAGTTCCGGCTAAAAATGAAGGTTTTGTTCAAGGTAAATCACTTGCAGCAGAAGAATATCCTACAGCAACTACACCTGCACCTGAAGATGAGCTAGCTATAGAGAATATGGATATGGCTGATTCGATGAGCATGACTAAAGAAAAGGAAAAGAAGACAGAAGCTAAAGAAGCGTGCGATGATGTAGCTCCAGAGCCGTTAACAATGTAATCAATCAACTTAAAAATAAATAAGAGAAAAAAATATCATGAGTGAAAAAGAAGATCAGACAGAAGCAAACAACGAGAGTCTAGAAAAAAACACGCAAAAAGAAATAGAGAGCTTTAAAAGCTCTTTGGCAAAATTAGAGTCAGCAATTTCCGCGCTTCAAAGTGAAGTGCAATTTGTGACAAGAGCTTTCACAGGAAACGTGGAGAAGCTGCAAGAAATAATGGAAACTTCAGGGATTGCTTTTAATTCTAATCTAGAGCCAATAGAAAATTTGTTAAAACAACAAAAATCAAGATCCGATGAATTAAAAAAGCAAATTTCCGTTTTGACTCTTTTGCCAACAAAGACTCAAGAGGCGTTAAGAAGTCTAGTGCCAGATATCACTAAAGAGATTGAAAGCGTACACCAAAAGCGAATATCCAATATTGAATCATCACTTAAGGAGTTGCAGAAGGGTTTAAACAAAGAGATAGAAAATCAGTTTGTAGCCTTAAAAGACTTGTCAGCTCAATTGCAAAAGCAGTTAGGTGAAGATGCTCAAAAGAAGCAAGAATCAATTGATAGATTTGTCAATAATAGTATAGAGAAAATAGATACATCTCTATCTAAACAACGCAAAGAGCAAGACAGGATGTTTCAAGGCTTGGTGAAGCATACTCAGAAAGAAATCGAGGCTGTCACTTCAAACCACGGTTCTAAGTTTTTAAGAAACACCGCTATTTGCTTAATATTAGCAGCTATTGCAGGTGGTATGAGTAGTTGGTTAATTAACCAATATTTTCCTAGATTTGTTGGGATCACTAATAGCGGTGAAGTTAGAGTACACCAAAGCAATGTTAAGGTCTGGAATAGTTCATCTGGAAAAAATAAAAATTAAGTGTAAAACTCTACGCTAGTATAGGGGGTGTTTGTGGGAGAGCTTAATTATGGGTCTAATCCCATAAAGGTACGTAATTACCAGTAGGACTAGAGGGGCATTTGAACAGAAACCTACGCTTATGACGCTATATCTAATGATTAAAGCGTGGGTTTCTGTATTTAAAGTGACAATGCTAAGTAAATTAGCTAATATGAATTAACTATACTATTGGTTATATATATGAGCAAGGCCAATAATGGAGCGATATAATAAAGAAAATGTGTAATTAATGACTAGCGAAGATAAAGTGAATTTAGGCAAAGTCAAATTCTATGATGTAACAAGAGGTTTTGGTTTTATTTATCCAGAGAGTGGTAAGAAAGAAATATTTTTACATAAAACCGAATTAGAAAAGTCAGGATATAAAGACTTAAATGTTGGTGCAAGCGTTAGTTATGAACTATATACAGATGTAAAAGGAAAAAGCCAAGCGGTAAAAGTAAAACTGATATAAGCTGCAGAACTTTGGATTTGATCTGACATATATAGAAAAATATTAAAAAAGGTGTATATTTAGTAGAATGGAGTTTTAAAGCGTTTTTAGAGTTATTTAGTGATTTTGCAAACAAACTACAAGAGAGTTATTAAATATAGTTGTAAGAAAGTAAATATAGAGGTGTTATTTTTGGTGAGTTAATTAACAAGTATTAAATGCTTTAATGTTAAGTAACATAGGCTAATAGAAACTCACAAAACTGCAATATTTGAAATTAATAAAAACAAGTATATTTGTAATATACGTTAATATATCAATACTTCATAATGTATGTTATGGAAATTACAGCGTATAAAAACAAAGAATATCAGCGACTTATAGCTGACATCTAAAGCTTATTCTTGAGCTTTAGAATTTCTTCAGCAGATAGACCAGTTACTGAAGAAATGAACTTAATATCAGTGTTTTCTTGTAGCATACGGCGGGCTACTTTTAATATACTTTTTTCTTCGCCGATAGTGATGCCTTCTTCTCTACCTTTTGCTTCGCCGATAGTGATGCCTTTCTCAATGCCTTTTGCTTCGGCTTTTTTTAGAGTATTAGCTTCTATCCTTAGCCATTTTAAATGATCTTCATATGCGTCTCTTTCTTCTTCTGTAAAATTCATTACATTAAGTACATTGATAGCCTTTTTAAGATTTGGACTATTTAATTTTTTAGGTAGATTATCCTCTTTAAGTAAATCGTTTCTCGTTAAAAAAGCAGACCACATATCCAGAGCATTATTTACTTTTGCTACTATGTCGGATAAATCTTCTTTGGAGTTACTACTGAACTTTTTGAGTTCTATAGTGTGCAACTCTAAATCTTTATAATATACAAAGCCCGTTTCTTTTTCAGTAATATGGAATACATTATGGTACTTATCTACTTCAGGAATAGAAGTGAAGTTCAGTATGTGAATACCTATTGCCTTTGATAAAGTAGAATAATCTTCTGCTACTTCTAATTGCTCTGTATAAAGTTTAGCCCAATAATACAATGCTCTTTTATCGTAATCCGCTTCATCGCTAATCTGGATTTCTATATTAAAACGTTTACCGTCTTGATTAGTAGCTTTAATATCTAATATTGATAATTTATCGCGTGAAAAGCTCTTTGCATTATACGGATTAAGTAAAGTGATATCTGACACTTGATCTTCACTTGAGACGATAGAATTAATCAAGGATATTAATAAATCCTTATTTTCTTCTACTCCGAAGATTTTCTTAAAGGCTATGTCTACGCGAGGACTGATTCTTGTCATTTTTTGTCTATTATTTTAGACGCTTTAGGCGTCCATTACTTAATCTATTATGTATTATACTTTATATTCTTTGATATTGCTAGTTTATGTTGCTTAAGAAAGCTGCTCTACTTTTTCTAAAAATTCATGCCTATTTTTTAGGAATATATCTTTATGATAAGTTGCCATATGTAACAGTGCCTGCGCAGGACTAGAAGGCTTGTATCTACCACTCTCCCAGCTTCTATAGGTTTCGTAGAATACACCTAATAGCTCAGCGAACTCTACTTGTGTCATTCCATAAACAGACTTCCTTGTCTGCTTCAATTGCTCTGGAGATATCCATTCTTTGTTTCTTTTTAGCTTCTTGTAGATTTCAATTATATTCATTTAATAGGGGCTGTGTGGAAGAACTGACATAATTGTAACATCCAACTCAAAAGCTATCCTTCATTTTCCTTTTGATCCTTCTGTTTATCTATGGTTTCTCCTAATTTCACTTTTCTATATTTTAAATACTTGTACATAGTTGGCTTTGAAATATTTAATTGATTTGCAATTTGATCAGAGGTTAGTTCATTTTGTTTATATAACGCCTCAGCCAGACAAGCTTTTTGTTTAGCATTATCAGATAACCCCTTTGGTCTACCTCCTAATCTACCCCTAGCTTTTGCTGATTTTATACCTGCTATTGTTCTTTCGTAGATAACATCGCGTTCAAACTCAGCAAGAGATGCAAAGACGTTAAACATCAATCTACCCTGAGCAGTTGTTGTATCGATAGGATCGTTAAGACTAACTAATCCTACATTTTTACTATTCAGATCATTTACAATTTTTACTAAATGATGAAGTGATCTTCCTAAGCGATCCAGTTTCCATATTACAATGGTATCTTTTTCTTCCACTATTTCTAGTAGTTTAGTAAGTTCTGGTCGATCTTGTCTAGCTCCCTTTGCTATATCATTAAATATTTTGCTACAACCAACTTCTCTTAATGCATCAAGTTGAAGATCAATACGCTGATCTTTAGTAGAGATTCTTGCATAACCATATTTCATAATCCTAAAAACTAAATTTAATGCTATTTCATAGCTTTAATGAACTTTGTTTTTATTTATAGCAATATTTAACTCAAATGTCTTTGAATTTATTGATTTTTTCTGTCACTGTTGACAGTTAGATTTAACGTACATTTAATTTAACCACTCAATGAGCAAAAGAGAGATAAATTTACTTTCAAAAAGTGAAATATCTGATATTTATGATATTCCTGATTTTAATGATCATGAAAGAGAAATATATTTTGCTCTCAATGAGGAAGAAGCATCAATGCTTTCTACCTTCCATACAATCAATACAAAGGTCTTTTTTATTCTTCAGTTGGGTTATTTTAAAGCTAAACACCGCTTTTTCCAATTTGATCTACAAAAAGTAGCTGTAGATATAGGTTTTATCGGTAAAAAATATTATCAGAAACAAACATTTTCTAGCATTATTAGTAGAGGTAGAATTTATCATCAGAGAAAGATGATTATGAAATATTATCAATATCAACAATGCTCAGAAAAAATATTAGATAAACTTAAAGAACAATTTATAGAGCTGCTCAAATTATATCCTAAACCCCATAATGTCATTAGGGAATTAGTTGCATATTGTGATGCTCAAAATATTATATTACCTAGATATCGCCAACTACAAGATATGTATACTGAGTGCTGCAAAATTGAACTACAAAGAATATTTAAAGTTATAGAAGGTTTCCCTAAGGATATCATTAATAAAGTTGAGAACTTAATCTCTGGCAATGAAGGTATATTATCTTTAAATGACGTTAGATATGATCAATGCGATTTTTCCTATACTGAGCTTGCGGAAGAAGCAATTAAGGTGAAGAAACTCTCTTCAATATATGATTTTTGTAAGAAAAAAATACCATTACTAAGCCTATCTCAGAATGCTGTTAGGTATTACAGCTCAAATGTTGAACAATATCCTATATCAAGGTTACGCAAATTATCTAAATTGCAAAGAATTTTATATTCCTTATGCCATATATATTGTAGATATCAGGCATTTGTTGATAATCTCATTACTAGTTTCATACATCACGTTGTAATTCTTAGAGATAAGTCAAAAGCCCAGGGTGAAAAAGAATTTGCAGCATATGCAGCAACAGTAGTTCAAAGTTATCCAAAAGTTTCAAAGTTTTTTCGTTGGTTTACAGAATATGAAAATAAGAAATTCAAAAAGAAGGAATATTATAAAGAAGCATACGACATCATTGAAAAAGATAACTTTGAAAAATTTGCAAGATTTTTTGAAAGATCTGATTTTAACTTAAAAATGGCCACATGGGATTGCATTGAAATGTTCTCAAGATCAATAGCTCTATATTTAAGACCAGTTGTCTTAGCTGTTGATTTTGAACATTATAAGTCTGAAGATCCAAGCATAACTTTAATTAAAGTTCTAAAAGAGCATTATTTAGCAGGTAAATCTCCAAGCAAACTAATGATCTCAGAATCAACCTCACTTCCTATTCCTAAGTCTATGCTTCCATACCTTAAAAGCAAGAGTGATGATCAATATCTCAATCCACATAGATTGGAGTTCTACATCTATAAAAAGCTATATCATCACTTAGATAGAGGTCGTATTTTTTGTAATGATAGTATCTCTTACCGTGATATTGATGCGGATCTTGTTTCTGAAGATATGGTAGGTAAGGCAGAGGAAATATCTCGGCAGTACGGATATAACAAAATTCCTATATATTGTTCCACTCATCTTGATCAGAAGCTACTCGAGTTAAACAATAAATGGAAAAAATTCTCTGACAATATTAACAATAACAAGAGTTTTGCAATTAAAGCAGCCAAGGATAGTTCTCTCAGTTGGCAGCTAAATTACGAAACCCGTGAAAAGCTAGATAATGTATTTTTCCGCAATTTATATAAATCAGACATAGCTGATATACTAGTGTTTGTTAATGATATTTTTAATATTTTTGAAGGGTTTACCCATATTAAAGGCAAATATATCAAGCGATCAAGGCCAACCATCACCAATCTAATTGCTTGTTTGTTAGCTGAAGCATTTGGTTTTGGAACTAAAAAAATGTCAGAGATGTCAGACATTAGTTTTAACGATTTGCGCAGTACAAAAGAAGACTATTTTACCTATGAAAATCTTTGTATCGTGAATGATATGCTAGCTGATGGGATTAATGTACTTGAGATATTCAAACAATGGAATCTTCTTGATGACAAGCTTTTAGCAGATATTGACGGACAAAAATCTGCCACAAAATCGAATACTATACAATCCAGATATTCCAAGAAATATTTAGGCAAAGGTAAGGGGCTGTCTATTTTATCTATGATTGCAAATTTTGTTGCTGTCACTGTAAAGAACATTGGTCTCAATGAATATGAAGGACATCATCTTTATGATATGATTTACGACAATCATTCTACAGTAAAGGTAGATGCTGTTACTGGAGACAATCATACTCTAAACCAATTGAACTTCATTGCTTTGGATGCAATTAACGTTGAATTTGTACCTAGTATTAAAAATCTTCAAAAGGCGGCAGAGGATCTGTATTCAGTTGATGATATTAGTAATTATAGCGTTATAATAAAACCGATTGATAAAATTAAAGTTAGCCGGATAAAGAAGCAAGAAAAGCAAATCATCAGAGTATTACTCTCTTTAATTTTGCAAGAAAATACTCAAAGCATTATTATCCGAAAACTAAATTCTCATGATCGCTATGCTGGTTTAAGAGCCGGTCTCATGGAGTACAATAAAGTATTTAAAACAATGCATGTATTAAACATGATTGAAAACATGTCTCTAAGAAAGGCGATAAAGACTGCTCGAAATAGAACAGAATCTTATCATCAGCTACAAAATTTTATTAGAAAAATGTATTATGGTGTTTTTAAGGGTAAAAGAATTGTTGATCATAGAGCCAGTACCCAAGCAGTAAGGCTTGTGACTAATCTAATTGTCGCTTACAATGCTATTATTTTAAATAAGCTTTATTTAGAAGCAGTAAAATCAGGCAAAAGCGCAGAAGAATTAGAAAAATTACTAAGAATATCACCTATGTCCTGGATACATATTGCTTTTACAGGTCGCTATACTTTTAAAAAAGGGAATAAGAAAATTGATTTAAACGAAATTGTAGGCATTCTCTCAGAAGAACTTAAATCAGTAAAAAGAAGGGGCTAGAGAGAGAAAGATTATTAAATTATATGGAGATAGAAAGTTGGATGTTACAATTATGTCAGTTCTTCCACACAGCCCCTGGTAGCAGTGATTGATTGGTTTAGTCGCTATATTTTGAGTTGGAAAATCTCTATTAGTTTAGAAGCTGATTTTTGTATTGAAGCTGTTGAAGAGGCAATAGAGAGGTATGGTGAGCCTGAGATATTTAATACTGATCAAGGAACGCAATTTACTTCAAAGAAATTTCTTTCTGTTTTAATAGATCGTAAAATTAAGATCAGTATGGACGGTAAAGGACGAGCTCTAGATAACGTATTTATTGAAAGATTTTGGCGCTCTTTAAAACAAGAAAAAATATATATGATGATTTTAAATACTGTAACGGAGGCAAAAAATGCTATAAGTGATTATATGAGTTTTTATAACGAAAAACGGATGCATCAATCTCTGGAATATTTAACTCCAGAACAGATGTATTTTAGAAAAAATATTGTGTAAAATTATGAAGCAAATTGTATCTCTAAATTTCTGATTTTTAGTCTAGACAAATTGGGCCACCTTAACATATCCAGAGCATTATTTACTTTTGCTACTAT
>JALZUF010000216.1 GCA_023301785.1 Alphaproteobacteria bacterium
CGCGGCGGAGTTTAGGCGTTATCACTATGAACAAGATAGTGATCTGATGGCCACCCTGTCCAAAGAAGGTCAAAACCCTAAGCACTTCATAATTTCGTGTATCGACAGCCGTTGTAACCCAGGCACAATTTTTCGCGCCAGACCAGGTAGTTTCTTTGCCCATAAAGCAATGGGTGCGATTGTCCGTCCCTATAAACAAGGCACCGCCCTCGCCGCGGCCCTTCAATTCGCCTTGGAATATAACGCGATCGAAAATATTATTGTACTTGGGCACACAGGATGCGGTGCCATCAAAGCCATGGCTGAACAACTAGATGACCCAGAGATCTCAAGCTTTATCAATGTCGCTGAGCAGGCTCTTGAAAAAGCCAAAAGCTGTTGCGACACGCCTGAAGGCATCATAAGCAAAACAGAACAAGAAACTATTCTTGAAAGCACAAACAACTTAAAATCTTACCCCTCCGTTTCAAAAGCCATTGCCGACAAGAAGATCCAGATCAAATCATGGCAATTCGATATAAAAACAGGTTATGTCTGGGAATATGATGAAGCCTCAGACAGCTTTCAAATATTAACAACAGATAATTCAAAGTCAGATTCCAGAAAAATAGTGCAAGATTAAATTTAGAGGCTATAAAACACACCATGGATTTTATAATCGATTTCGCAATTAAGTTTGTCACCCAGTTTCAATCCCCCGCCTTGGCTTTCCTCATCGGTGGTATGTTGATCGCGGCATTGGGAAGTAAACTCCAAATCCCAAGCGCTATTTATCAATTTATAGTCTTCATGCTCCTCATGCGTATCGGCATCAGTGGCGGCATGGCAATCAAAAGTGCCAACCTTGTCGATATGCTCCTGCCTGCCGCACTAACAGTTATTGTCGGTGTGGCGATTGTCCTTGTTGGCACGTTCTTTTTCTCCCTGATCAAAAGTGTCAAAAAAGAAGATGGCATCGCGACCGCAGGAGTCTTTGGCGCAGTCAGTGCCTCAACCCTCGCCGCCGCCATGGCGCTTATGGAAGAAAAAGACGTTATCTATGAAGCATGGGCACCCGCCCTCTATCCCTTCATGGATATCCCTGCGCTTATATTAGCCATCGTTCTCGCTAACTTATATTTAACAAAAAAGAACAAAGCCGCAGGCAAAGAAGTTGCAGAAAACAACGTAACAGCATGGTCAATCACCAAAGAAAGCCTCCGCAGCTCGGCTTTATCCGCTCTTCTCCTTGGTATGGCACTTGGTCTTTTTGCCAATACCGAAAAGCTCTTTGTTGGATTTTATGACCCCCTCTTTAAAGGATTACTCTCAATTCTCATGCTCACCATGGGGATGGAGGCCTATTCAAGACTTAAAGAAATGAGACGTGTGGCACATTGGTTCGCCATTTATGCGATGTTCGCCCCCATCATTCATGGCCTTATTGCCTTTGGTTTTGGCTATATCGCCCACATCACAACAGGTTTCAGTCCCGGCGGCGTCGTTATTCTATCAATTTTAGCCGCCTCCAGCTCGGACGTATCTGGCCCACCGACATTACGCGCAGGCATCCCATCGGCTAATCCGTCATGCTATATCGGCTCATCGACCAGTATTGGTACGCCCGTCGCCATCGCCATCTGCATACCGCTCTTCATAGCCCTAGCCGAAGCTGTATTTTAAAAAACAGTAATTAAAAAGAAAGCGTAGCGCGTTTACGCGCCTGAGCATTTAAATGCGCTAGAATTTCTGAGGTCTGATGATTTCTACATTCTCAAGATACGTAATCCCTGAGTAATTCTCAAAATATTTCGCCGCTACCGTATTACCGATATTGCGTGCTTCTTGCTCATCCGCCAAAATAACTTCGATCTTAACGTTCGCATAGGCATCCGTAACACTGCCACGCTCTTCTGAGCGCACGCCACGACTGCCCTTACCGCCAGCAGACGTAATCGTGTAGCCTGTGCCACCACACTCTTCGATAACCTTGGCAACGTTTTCCACGATTAGCTTCTCTGTGATAATAACAATCTTATATGCTTTATGCTTCATTTTGCGTCCTTTTGTGTTGGCATGATGACCAATACTTAAAATTAATCCTGTCTTGCCTTTTTTGCAAGCCACCATTCAAATAAAAATGTGTAAATATCTACGATTTTTGGCAATAACGCATTGCTTTGCGGGGTTTTATTGTTTAATAAATCAATCTCGGTACATACAAATTTATTAGTACAGCGAAAGCTGAGAAAAGCCGAGAAACATGCCTAAACGCGACGACCTAAAATCCATCCTCATCATTGGCGCAGGCCCCATTATTATTGGACAAGCTTGCGAATTCGACTATTCAGGAACACAAGCCTGTAAAGCCCTCAAAGAGGAAGGCTACCGCGTTATCTTGGTCAACTCAAACCCAGCTACGATCATGACCGATCCCAACATGGCGGATGCGACATATATTGAGCCGATCACCCCCGAAATTGTCGCCAAGATCCTAGAAAAAGAAAAGCCAGACGCTGTCTTGCCTACAATGGGTGGACAAACCGCACTAAACTGCGCGCTTGCCTTGGCCGAAGACGGCACATTGGAGCGTTTAGGGATTGAGCTTATCGGTGCCAACAAAGAAGCCATCGAAAAAGCCGAAGACCGCGACCTCTTCAAAAGATGTATGGATGAAATCGGTCTAGAGTCTGCCCGCTCGCTTCTTGCCCATAATCGCGAAGAATGTGACGCGGCCTTAAAAGAAATCGGCCTACCTTGTATTATCCGCCCTGCCTTCACCATGGGTGGAACAGGCGGCGGTATTGCGTATAACAAAGCGCAATACGAAGAAATCTCACAAAGCGGTATTGATGCCTCCCCGATCAACCAAATCTTGGTTGAGGAATCTATGCTGGGTTGGAAAGAATATGAAATGGAAGTTGTTCGTGACAAGAACGACAACTGTATCATCATCTGCGCCATCGAAAACATTGACCCTATGGGCGTGCATACAGGGGACTCTATCACCGTTGCCCCTGCTATGACATTGACCGATAAAGAATACCAAATCATGCGTAATGCCTCTTTGGCTGTGCTTCGCGCTGTTGGTGTTGAGACCGGTGGATCAAATGTTCAGTTCGCTGTTCACCCTGATAATGGTCGCTTGATTGTGATTGAAATGAACCCACGTGTATCACGCTCCTCTGCCTTGGCGTCAAAAGCCACAGGTTTTCCAATCGCCAAAATCGCCGCAAAACTAGCCGTCGGTTACACTCTTGATGAATTAGACAATGACATCACAGAAGGCCGCACCCCTGCATCATTCGAGCCAACAATAGATTACGTTGTGACTAAAATTCCTCGCTTCAACTTTGAAAAATTCAAAGGCACAAACAAAAACCTAACAACCGCCATGAAATCTGTCGGTGAAGTCATGTCGTTTGGCCGTAACATGGAAGAAAGCTTACAAAAAGCATTATGCTCCATGGAAGAAGGCTTAACAGGCTTTGACGAAATGAAAATTGGCGATGGTGAAGCACCAGACGCTGACCAACTCCGCGCCGCGCTTTCATTACCAACACCGCGCCGCCTACTTTATGTCGCCCAAGCCATGCGTCACGGCATGAGCATTGATGACATCTTTGCCGCTTGTAAGATCGATAAATGGTTCTTAGGCCGCATTGAAAACATCATCAAAACCGAAGAACAAATCCGTGACAACGGCCTGCCTAAAAATGCACAAGAATGGACAGCGATCAAACAACTTGGTTTTGCCGATGCCCGCATCGCTAAAATCCTTGACCTAAAAGAAGAAGCCGTCACAAAGTCTCGTACTAAAAACAAAGTCCATCAGATTTTCAAACGCGTTGATACGTGCGCCGCCGAAATTCCATCTGAAACACCTTACATGTATTCAACTTACGAGACAGCATTCGCCGAAAACGAATGTAACCCAACCGATAAGAAAAAAGTTGTCATCCTAGGTGGTGGCCCCAACCGTATCGGCCAAGGGATCGAGTTTGATTATTGCTGTGTTCATGCTTGTTACGCATTACAGGAAGCTGGCTATGAGACCATCATGATTAACTGTAATCCTGAAACAGTCTCCACCGATTACGACACAGCTGACCGTTTATACTTCGAACCTCTAACAGCCGAAAACGTGATTGAAATCATCCGCGCCGAAAGTGAAAACGGAAGCGTCGAAGGCGTTATCGTTCAACTTGGTGGTCAAACACCATTGAAGCTTTGCCATGATCTTAAAAAAGCAGGTATCGCCATTTTAGGAACAGACCCTGACGCGATTGACCTTGCCGAAGATCGTGAACGTTTCCAAAAACTTATCCAAAAACTTAAATTGCGCCAACCAAATAATGCGCTCGCTTTCAGTAAGAAAGAAGCACTTGAGCTTGCTGGCGAAGTGGGCTTCCCTCTCGTCATCCGCCCATCCTATGTTTTAGGTGGTCAAGGTATGGAGATTGTTGGCTCAATCGAGGAAGTTGAAAAATATATGGAACGCGCCATGAATGTATCGGGTAAAAACCCTGT